>JAJFLF010000216.1 GCA_021772845.1 Mariprofundus sp. | reverse complement strand
GTCAGTTCTCTCTCTTCCTCTTCTACGTCTTGCACCAGAGTGCGCCCCTGGCACAAACCTAACCCACCCGGTGTTCGGTCGATTTCAGCTTCACCATTGTTACCCGCATTGGTTCTGCGTGCAGCTGTCTTCAGCGCTTGTTCCATCGCTTCCAGCACCAGCTCACGCTCAACTGATTTCTCACGCGCAACCGCGTCCGCAACCTGTAACATTTCTACATTCATGACTGCATTCTCTCACCCTTAATTACTATTATAAACACGCTATCAACCATCACGAATTGCGGGACACTTCTGACCAATTGATAGACCGTACTACTTTTTGAACTTCAGCCATGGAAATCACCTCTTCGTGATTATCCTTAGCCTTTTTCTCTTCAATCAACAGCGTAAAACAGACATCCGCATCACTATCATCGTCAGATCGTTCTACTGGTCCAAGATTGCGACCTTCCAAACTAGTACCTTCGATAAGTGATACTTTGATCCATTCGCCCTGATGACGTCTGAAATCAGCCTCACTCTGCAATGGCCAATCCAACCCTGGAGATGTTACTTCCAGCATGTACGCACCTTTAATCAGATCCTCTGCATCCATCTGCAAAGCCAAACCCCTACTAATACGCGTCAAGCTATCCGCACTCACACCGCCTGCTTTATCAACCACAACTTTGAGCGTCTGTCTACGCCCTCCGCCACCAAGACTGACCTTGAGAATTTCCAAACCCAACTCGTCAGCAATTGGCTGTAACAATGACTCAATTTCTGATTCCAATGCCTTAACCACCTTCAAAAAACAAAAAAAGCGAGCCGCAGCTCACTTTTAACGTGGCGAAGCATAGAGCCTGCCGGAATTAAAGCAATAAGAAACACTTTGATACTACTAAGGGTAAACACCTGCCAACGAGTTTATCATCAACACAGCTGTACCCGGCAAACAAAACCCCCGCTTATTTATCCAACCACTTGATCGAACAACCAATGGTTGGATGCTGCGGTTGCGGAGCAGCCTCACCAGCTGCCATCATTTCAGCAGCAGGAACAAGCTCCTCACTGGTGACCTTGTTTTCATCCTTCCAGTAATCATCAATACGACCGTGATAATAGAGCTTACCCTCACCATCAAAGAGATAGAGATCAGGTGTACACTGAGCATCAAAGGCAGACGCCGCCGCTTGATCCTCATCAGCCAGATAAGGGAAATCAATCCCCCACTCTGCTATTTTTTCAGCCATGGCGACCACACCATCAGCCGGATAGTTTGGATGAATATTCGGATTCACTGCAATCGTATTGATACCCATAGCCTTCAATGTCGCCGCATGGCGAATCAACCTTGGCCACACTGCAATCGCATAGGGACAATGGTTGCAGGTAAATGCCACCAGCAACCCTTTCTCTCCCAACTGATCCCGTAAGCCCACAGCTTCACCATGAACATCCTTTAAAAGCATTTCGGGCAAAATCCAACCAGTATCTACATGTATAGAAGCAACCAAAGCCATTACAATCTCCCAAACCATTCATCAAAATAATTTTCTACATCCAGGGTAGCGGATTTCTCGCATGAGCAACAGCTGCGATATATGCAAAGATGCAAAGCGCTGCTATAAAACTAATACGCTTCACACGCATGTTGCCGCCTCTCAGGGCCACAATGCCCAATACAATATAGATCAGCAACCCAACAACTTTGGCAGCCAACCACTCAAATTCAAGTGGAGAAACACCCAAAAGAAACGCCATTACCACACCACTGGCAAGAAACAGTGTATCTGCACTATCCGGCAAGGTACGGCGCAAAAAACGCTGTTTAACAGGACGCCTAATCCACATCGCCAGGCCCCGCCATAGAAACAGAGCAATCGAAATCAGTGCACAAGCGACATGCACCTGTAACAAAACTGAAATCACAGTGCTCCGGCCTGCCTGGCAATGAAAGCGGTCTTGGCAGACATCTCCAAAGAACATGTCCATTTATATGCCAGGTTCAATGTTTCCCCCCAGGCATACACACCATGTCCACGCACAATACAGATTGGATGTTCAGCTAACACCTTCGCCACCTGTTCAGCAGCCTGCTCAAAATAGACATCATATGGAACGGTAATCACAGGCACCACTGGAAAATAGAGCTGCCCTTCAAAGTCAGGGGGTACAAAGTCTTCACCATTCAACGTCAAAGCAACGGCATGCGGGCAGTGCGAATGAATAATAGCCTGTGCTTTGTGATTCTGGCGATATACAGCCAGATGCAGATTAGCATCACCGGATGCACCTTCAGGAGGATCCTCTTCAAGCCTGCAACCAACAAAATCTTTTGATTCCAATGTGTCAGCACAAGCACCAGTTGGCGTGATCCACATCGCAGTGCCATCTCTGCCGGATATATTGCCGGAGTGCGAATCGTTATAACCATACTGGCGCAACCAACTGTAATATTTATCTAAATCTTGCCGTGTAACCATGAAGCCCCCTATTTAGTTAATATCTGAGAGAGAAAGCCCCGCCTCATGTGCGCATCTTAAACAGATTTAACAGACTAATCGCCACTGTTATTGCATCAGAAGCAAAAAAACGCCCTTTTTTCTCATGTCACACTTATGTCACTTGTAGTTACCTTTCATAAATATATTCTTCCAAACGTTTACCAACGAGGGAAACAAAATAATTATTTTATAGTTATTCTGGGAGGAATACATGAAAAGATTAATGATTACGCTAGCAGCCTCCGCACTGCTTGCATCGCCTGCGATTGCCGGTGATCATGGACACAACAGTGGCCATGCTAAAGCAGAAGGCACTCATGCATCAGGCCCTGTTGCTGACAAAGTGATTAAAGCACAGCGCAAAGCTCTTGCAAAAAGCACCAAAGGTGCAGGTTTCGGCCCACAGTCACCTCGTGATATTGATGCCGCTGCTGGTAAAAACAAACGTATCTTCAGCGAAGCTCCTGCATATACAGAGATGAACCTGTGTAACATTCATTTCCATAAAAATGCTGAACACAAAGGCGGAGAATTCACAACCTACGCTGGCAACGGTGATGGCCATGGTTACCAAAGTGGATATCGTTTTGATACAGCCAGCTTAACCCCTGCTGAACTCAAACCAACCAAACATGCAACCTGTGATAGTCCGCATGGTAGTGTACAGCCTGGTGACACTATTGAAGTACACTATGTTCACACAACTGCGAAAGTGAAACCTGGCCCAACGCTTGGATCTTGCTTGAGTGATGCGATTAAAAACCCACAGCTACGCGTTGAAACTCAGGTTTATGTACTGGTGAATGATAAACACGCACTAAGCTTCAAAAACCTGACCAAACACAAAAAAGTCGACGGCCTGCATCAGGCTATAAACATCCCAGCTAATACTGGTACAGCTGTTCAATATGAAGGTTCTACAACCGGCCCAGGTTATAACGAAAAAGGCTCTCCGTTCCAGGTCTCCTGGAGTGTTCGCCCTCAGGTTGCTAAAGTTAACATCGCAACAGTTGGCAAATGGTGTAAGGGAAATGATTTCAACGAAGATCACGCGCACGGTGTTCGCAATCTTGTAACAAACAAGAAACTACTGTCTCAGATCAACTAAGAGCAGACAATTAAGCACAACCCTTAAATCAAAATCCGCCTCCCTCGGGAGGCGGATTTTTTTTATTTGAGGTGAAAATATTAAACGCAATCGAATACTTACCATCGCAAGTAGATCTCAATAAAGACGAGCTATCTTTGGCATCCCCCAGACTTTTATAACAAGCAACTTCATCACTTGTAGTGATTACCTTTCAACGCACAAGCAAAGCATGTCTGTGCACCTGTGAACACTCCCCTAAGCGTGAGCAACGGCCAACGGTAAGATAACTTCAGCGCATAAACCCTGCGATGAGCTGTTTGAAGGACACATTCGATTCGACAGCTTTAGCTCTCCACTGTTTTTTTCTATCAGCTCTTTGACAATAGCCAGACCTAAACCATGACCGCCGTCTTTTCGAGCCCTGGCTTTATCAACCCGATAAAAACGCTCGGTGACTCTGGGCAAATCCTTCTCAGAGATACCATCACCCTGATCTTCAATGACAATTGAAGCCATTTCCCCTGTTATCGTCAGTCGAATCTCTATCTGACTATCAGGTGGAGCATGGTTGACAGCATTGACCAGCAGATTACTAACTATCCTCTCCAGCTCATCATCTAAAATAGCCAGAGCAGCCCCTTCTGGGCCTGAATCGCATATCAACTCAATAGTTTTCTCTTTGCATTGTGGCGCCAGCATATCGCAGACCTGCTGCAACACAGCTTCCGCCTCACAAGAGACACCATCTTCTCTGGGTGAGAACTCGATCTGATCTAACCGCAGCAAAGCATCAAGAAGGTGGTTTACATGCTTGGCTTCATCAGCAATCACATGCGCTGCTTCTTTTCGAAAGCCTTCATCATCACCAAACTTCTCCATGCTACGCGCATATCCCAACAATGAGGTCAGCGGCGTTTTAAGATCATGCATCAGATTAGAGAGAAAAGTTCGGCGCTGCGCTTCCAGCTTATAGGTATCGGTCATATCGACACACAGCAATAGCGCCTGATCATCACCCAAAGGGGCAAGTCTGGGAGATAACATACGTCCATCGACTTCCATATCCGGCAAGATTGATGGTTCCGGCAATAGCTCCAATGCACTACTGAATGCTTTATGCCAATCAGGATCACGAAAAAACAGTAACATAGACTGCGGCAACGCATGCTGACGATCCATGGCAAAACGCCTGTTTGCCATACTGTTTGCAGCCATCACCCGACCAGTGTGATCGACACGCATCACCACTTCATTCACAGCCGAAAGCAACACATCCAAACGTTGTCCACTGGTTGCAATCGACTGCTCTAACCCTCCACTGGATTTCTGTAAGCGGCGCACTTTTCTTTTATACTTTCGTAGCTGCTCACTCTTCGAACGCGACTGAAATAACCACAGAACCAATATCCCAAGGATCAGTAAGATCCAGCCTGCAGTCATTTTTTAGGACTCACAAAACGATATCCCATGCCACGCACTGTTTCGATGCACTCCTCACGCCCAAGTTCCAGCATAGCTTTGCGCAATCGTTTTACTGTCACATCTACAGTTCGCGCTTCAATAAACACATCGCGGCCCCAGACATGATCAAGCAGATATTCCCTATCGCGGGTTTTACCCGGCTTGAGCATAAGCATTTTTAACAGCTTATATTCAAGCGGACGCAACTCAACACGCTTATCCCCTTCAAAGACCACAGGTACATCAGGATCCAACTCAATACGACTAAAGTCAGAAGTGCCTGTTTCCACCACCCGGCTACGTCTGAGCAGCGCATTCGCGCGAGCCACTAACTCATCCGGCTCAAATGGTTTGGGCAAGTAATCATCAGCGCCATCATTCAGACCCTGCACTCGTTCGGATGACATACCTAAAGCTGTCACCATCAATACAGGAATGTGAACGTGCGCAGAGGAGCCTTTAATCCAGCGTAAAATTTTCATGCCACTTGTTCCAGGCAACATGCGATCAAGCACAACGAGTTTCCAGTCATTATCGCGCAAAGCGGCCATGGCAAGATCACCATCGGCACAGATATAAGTAGAGTAACCAGCCGCATGCAGATGCAAGGCGATCAATCGTGCAATAGGCGCTTCATCTTCAACGATCAGGATATCTGCTTTATCCATCTGGCTTTCTATATCATCTTTCATTATTGCTTGATACTGAGAGTATCTTCGATTCACCTCAAGCATCAGCAATGCCTGCCAGTAACATAATGATGCATAGCCGCATATTCATTCTCCATTTTCAATGACATCGACGACATCAAACGAAACATATAACGCAGCAACAGATTTCCGAGCCGGGCATCTTCTACTGTAATTAAATTAAAATGAGCGCGATTCAAACAAAGCAGGGTCACTTCTGATTCGGCTTTCACTGTCGCTGAATGCAGACGCGTTTCATCCAAAAATGAGAAGAGAGAAAACACGTCACCTGCTTCCAAATGACCACAGACTCCGAATGATGGATGAGACACCTCTACTCGCCCTGAGATCAGTAAACGCATCGTTTGATCAGATGCACTGCCAGCCTCATAAACAGGCACCCCTCTTTCGCAGGAAACAACTTCAAAACATTGAAACAACTCCATGCATTCATCGACTTGCATCCCCTCGCAAGAAGGTAATGCGTAAAACTTTTGAAACAATGAACTTGCCATTCGAGTCGTGGCGAAAGCTTCTGTAAGCTCAGCCTGAGTGGCGTGATTAATATACATCATAATCCTCTCTTTCTATGAATAGATGAGAGCATAATAAGTTACAAATGTGTCACGCATGTGACAAAAAGGCACACCCATCTTGATGTCATAGCCATGTCACAATTAGCCACTATAGTGCACTCGAATTCGAAAAAGACCGAACAAAAAGCAACACCAAACGAAGGAGATTAAATTGAAAACAACAATCAAAACAATTGCTGCACTTAGCATGTTAGCATTCTCAGCACCGGCAGTTGCCGGTGGTGTAAATGTCTATGACGATGGCGATAGCAAATTAAAACTTGAAGCACTATTCTACCTGAACACGTTCCAGTCTAAAGATGACGTAACCACAGCAGCTGGCACAACCACGACCAAGAAAGTGGGCCTGGCTGTTGACCGCGCCTATTTCACCGCAAAGTACTACATGAACGACGACTGGATGATGCGCCTGACTACTGACATGGGCCAGGAATCAGCTCTGGGCAAAGACCAGAACATCTACCTGAAGTATGCTTATGTTGAAGGCAAACTCGCTGGAAAAGCCGCAGTACTTCGTGTTGGTCAGTCTCACACGCCTTGGATCGACTATGAGCAGGGGAAATGGAAACACCGCTATGTTGCTAAAGTGATGTCTGACCAGTACAAATTCGACACATCTGCAGACTTGGGTCTAGGCCTGAAAGGTAAATTTGCTGATGGCATGCTGGACTACTTTGTAACTGCCACCAACGGCTCAGGTTACGGAAAAGGCACACGCACTGCAGGGATTGACTACAGCGCCCGCCTTGGCCTGCATCCAATTAAAGGCCTGGACATCGATTTCCAGTACATGAACGGTTATAAAGGCACCAAAAACTCTGTAACCACCGCTGCCGCGTCTAATGTTAAGTCTAACCTTATGCAGGCAATGATCTCTTACGGCACCAAAGAGTTCCGTATTGGTGGTAACTACCTGGTCAACAAAGACAAAGGCACTGGAACAGCTGCATCTTCCGAGCATGGTGGCAACACTACCTCAGGAGCTCTATTTGTAACTGGAGCTACCGGTGATGAAGTGAAGTCTACCGGTTACGCACTGTGGGGCTGGGCCAAATTTGGAGACAGCTTCGGGGCTTTCGGTCGTTATGAAGGTCTGCAAAACAAAAACACCGTCGCTAATGTAACCAATGTAAATAAAGAAAAAGTAACACGTTATGTTGCTGGCCTTGAATACAGCCCTATCAAGAACGTCACGTTTGCTGCAGTTGTAGACTCTACCAAGCTGAAAAACTCTGCTGGCGTAATCGCAAACCAAGAAAAGGACACCCGTTTCGGTATCTACTCACAGGTTAAACTGTAAGTTTCTTTCTGAAACATCATTCAAAAGGCCGGGACTTGTTCCCGGCCTTTTTTTATGTCCCAAAAACAGAACAGATCAACACGTTTCAATTCTTAATGACATCTGTGTGACACCCATGACACCTTTATGACACGAGATCATAGCGCTCTCACTGTCACATAGCTGACACACACTCTTGAGAGCTTCTCTCCTGTTCAAAGCAGATCGGGCAACACAATCGCCCCATGCTTTACCCTCTATCAATGAATAGGAGCACATCTACAATGAAAAAAATAATTCTGGCTACAGCCACACTGTTGATCGCTGCTCACGCAGTAGAAGCACGTGAACAAGTTAAGATTGTCGGCTCATCTACCGTATACCCATTCTCCAGCTACAGCGCTGAAGCATTGGGCTCGACAACAAACTTTAAAACACCCGTAGTTGAATCTACTGGTTCAGGCGGTGGCATGAAGCTGTTTTGCGCTGGCAATGGCATGGACACGCCTGACATCACCAATGCATCACGTCGCATGAAAGCCAAAGAATACAAAAAATGTCAGAAAAATGGTGTAAAGTATATCAGTGAAATGGTTGTCGGTTATGACGGCATCGCCATTGCACAATCTAAAAGCGCTCAGCCATTGAACCTCACCCGTAAAGAGATGATGCTGGCCGTAGCCGCAGAAGTGCCGAACAAAGCAGGCACTGCACTAATTGCCAACCCGTATCACTACTGGAACGAAATCAGTGATAAACTGCCAAAACGTAAAATCACTATCTATGGCCCACCAGCATCATCAGGTACCCGTGACGCATTTGAAGATATGATTCTCAAAGGCATCACCAAGAAAATGCCTGTATACACAGATCTGTATAAAGCAGACAAAAAGAAAAATAAAAAGTACAAGAAATTCCATAACGTCCGTCAAGATGGCGTTTATGTTCCATCCGGTGAAAATGACAACCTGATCGTTAAGAAATTGGCCAAAGACACTGCTGCATTGGGCATCTTCGGTTATAGCTATTTGGTTGAAAACAGCGACAGCATTGCTGCTGCAACCATCGAAGGTGTAGCTCCTTCACCAGAGGCCGTTCAAAACGGTTCGTATAAACTGTCCCGTTCGTTGTACTTCTACATCAAACAATCACATATCAAAAAAGTGCCGGGCCTACTTGAGTATGCAAACCTATTCTTGAGCGAACAGATGATTGGCGATGATGGAGAATGTGCAGACATCGGATTGATCCCATTGCCAAAAGATATGCGTGATCACTACCGTGATAACCTGACAAACCTGACGCGCATGCAAGCAAGCGACTTGAAGAAAAAGCACTAAAGAAACGCAACCACCTTACTGGCCGGAGTATGCTCCGGCCAGTTTTTTTTATTACACCGTTCAACTGAAAAAATGGAGCTAAACAATACAACATGAGCACTGCTGATTTATTTCTCTGGTTCTTTGGTGGCCTATTGCCACTCTCAGCGATGGCTTATTTTTTAGCCCGCGGCAAAGCACTCTCTGTAGAATCAAACAATGTACGATTACATTCCCGCCCCGGCTTTTACGGCTGGTATGCCGTCAGCTGGGTAGCTTTGCCCGCCTTAGCTGTATCCCTGCTTGGCAGCGTTGCACATCTATTTAACCTGCTTGAAATACCATCCACCATGTTACTGGCTACGGCTTTTGCACTTGGTGGTGCCGGTTTATGGTATGGCCTTGGCCATGTAAAAGCAGAATTCCGCGCCCGTCAAGCCGTTGAAAAGGTTATGCGTGGCATGCTCTTTACAGCTGCAACCATCTCTATTTTAACAACTTTAGGCATTGTATTATCGGTTGTATTTGAATCCATTCGTTTCTTCCAGGTCATTCCGATATGGGATTTCATCACCGGCACACAGTGGCAGCCGGATACAGCTTTTCTGGTAGGTGCTGGACGTGCTGACGAAAGTGTCGCCCCCCCACTATTCGGTTCCCTACCTATTTTTGCTGGTACCTTCATGATCACCCTGATCGCTATGTTGGTAGCTATTCCAATCGGCCTATTCGCTGCCATCTATATGTCAGAATATGCCAGCCATAAAAGTCGTGGCCGTTTAAAGCCTCTGTTAGAAATTCTAGCTGGTATTCCAACCGTGGTTTATGGATTCTTTGCCGCCATCACTATCAGCCCCATCGTGGTTGAAATTGCCCACTCATTTGGATTAGAAGCAGATTATACCAATGCCCTGGCTCCCGGCCTGATCATGGGGGTGATGATTATTCCATTCATCTCATCCCTGTCGGATGATGTCATTCGTGCCGTACCCCAACATCTGCGCGATGGCTCTCTGGCTCTCGGCACTACCAAAGCCGAAACCATTCGCCATATCGTACTTCCTGCAGCCTTTCCGGGCATTGTCGCTGCCTGTTTGTTAGCAGTATCACGTGCTATTGGTGAAACCATGATTGTGGTGATGGCTGCGGGCCTTCGCCCCAACCTTACTGCCAACCCACTTGAAGGTATGACTACGGTTACAGTGAAGATCGTTGAAGCACTGACTGGTGACCAGGAGTTTGATTCAGCCTTTACCCTCTCCGCCTTTGCGCTTGGTTTGGTACTGCTCATCATCACCCTCATACTTAATATCGTTTCGATCATCGTGGTTCGAAAATTTAGGCAACGTTATGAATAACGGAACAGAGATGAACAACGCATCAGATATGCATAAAGGAACAGAGATGAACAACATTGCGTTGGATAGCACCGTAGAAACAAAAAGTGCGTCTTTTATGAACACACATAAAAGCCCTCGCCAACTGAAACGTGAACGTGCTGACAAGCGTTTTCACTGGTATGGATTTACTGCTATTGCAATGGCGCTGGCATTTCTGGTCTTCTTTTTTATTGATATTATCGGCCAGGCGCTGCCTGCTTTTGATAAGACTGAAGTGCAGGTCACGATCAATTACACACAGGCCGCCACAAAAAATTACAATAAAGCAGTCGATAAGAGTGTGCGTCGCATTGTCAGCCGGGCCTGGTTACGCAGTATCCCGCAATACCTGCAAGCGCACCCGGAAATGATCGGTAGCAGCCACGTTGAATGGGTACCTGCTGATAGTCGTGTTGACCAGTTTATCAAAGAACACGATGGACATGGCCTGAAATCCAAATACCAGCGTACGGTTAAAAAGATGCAGCAAGAAAATAGAGTGCGATCTGTCTTTAATACCACCCTGTTCACCAGAGGCGACTCTAAATTACCCGAATATGCAGGTATCTGGGCTGCTGCCGTAGGTTCGGTATTCACACTTTTAATCACCATGCTGGTGGCTGTACCTATCGGTGTTATGACCGCCATATATCTTGAAGAGTTTGCCGCAGACAATCGATTCACCCGTCTGATTGAAGTGAACATCAACAACCTGGCGGCAATTCCTTCGATTTTGTATGGCCTGCTGGGACTGGCCATCTTCATCAGCTTCTTTGGTGTGCCCCGTTCATCCGCCCTTGCAGGTGGTCTGACATTGGCACTGATGACACTACCGGTAATTATCATCACCACCCGCGCTTCACTGCGCGCTGTACCCGAATCAATTCGTGAAGCGGCGTACGGTCTCGGTGCATCAAACCTGCAAACAGCATGGCATCATGTGCTACCACTGGCGATGCCCGGCATTTTAACCGGTTCTATCATTGGTTTGGCACAAGCGATGGGGGAAACTGCTCCGTTGATTATTGTCGGGATGATGGCTTATATCCCGGATGCACCAACATCAATTCTGGATGCAACTACTGTTCTACCTGCTCAGGTATATACATGGTCAACTGAATCATTGCGTGGATATAGCGAACGCACTGCGGCAGGTATCCTTGTGCTATTGACCGTACTATTAAGTCTGAATGCACTGGCTGTAAAACTAAGAAATCGTGCACAACAAACGTGGTAAGGAATAAAAATGAACAGTGATACAACAACACACAACGAAACAAAGATTTCCATCCGTGATTTGAAATTATGGTATGGTGATTTCGAAGCCCTGCACGGCATTGATCTGGATATTCTTAGTGGCAAAGTCACGGCATTTATCGGCCCTTCGGGCTGTGGCAAGTCCACTTTTCTGCGTACCATGAACCGCATGAATGACCGTATCCCATCTTGTCGTGTGGAAGGCCAGATCCTGCTCGAAGGGCAGGATATTTATGCCCCTGAGGTGGACGTTGTACAGCTACGCACCCACGTGGGCATGGTCTTTCAGAAACCAAACCCGTTCCCCAAGAGTATTTATGAGAATATTGCTTATGCCCCCCGCATTCACGGCCTGGTCAGCGATGGCCCGGATATGGATGAACTGGTTGAAACTTCATTGAAAAAAGCCAGCATATGGAATGAAGTGAAAGATAAACTGCAACAATCAGGCACCGCCCTCTCCGGTGGTCAGCAGCAACGCCTCTGCATTGCCCGCACCATTGCGGTTAAGCCGGATGTCATTTTGATGGATGAGCCCTGTTCTGCACTTGATCCGATTGCCACCGCCAAAATCGAAGAGCTGATGGATGAACTCAAACAGGAGTTCACCATTGTCATTGTGACCCATAACATGCAACAGGCCGCACGTGTTTCCGATTACACCGCCTATTTTTATCTTGGCGACCTGATTGAGTATGCGGATACACATACTATTTTCACTGCACCAAAACATCAGAAGACTGAAGATTACATTACCGGCCGCTTCGGTTAAGGAGATGCTGGTTTATTGACTCCAGCCAAAAATCAGCTCGCAAAAGCAAAAGCGCGGTTTTGCCTTTGCTTACAAATCAAGCACTTACATGCCTGATTTGGCAGGCCATCCGTGGCCTACTCGGAAGTACTGAATAAATCAGCACTTCCTTAACAGACAAGATAGACCAACAGATAGGATAAGAAGGAACTCATCATGAACCAACACACCATCAAACGTTTCGAAGATGAACTCAACGAGTTAAAGGACAAAGTATTGGCCATGGGTGGTTTGGTTGAAAAAGCCACCAAGCGTTCGATGAACTCCTTGATCAAACAGGATGCCAAACGGGCCCATAAAGTGATTGAGCGCGATCATGCCATCAACGCTATGGAAATCGAAATTGATGAGATGTCACGCACCATTCTGGCACTCAGGCAACCTGCAGCCAGTGATCTGCGTTTTGTGATGACTACCATCAAGGTGGTGACGGATCTGGAACGCATGGGAGATCTGGCAGAAAATATTGCTGAGAACATGCTGAAAACTGAAGAGCATCCGCTCACTCAAGTCTCATCGTTACAATCACTTGCTGACCTGGTGCTCGATCAATTGAAAGAAGCACTTGATGCTTTCGCCAAAGGTGATATGGCAGAAGCGATGATATGTATTGAAAGCGATAACAAAGTTCATGCAAAATATAAATCCATGCAGCGTGAATATCTCACCTATATGATGGAAGACCCGCGTCAGATCACTGCTGGCCTGATTGCCAGCGATATTGCCAGAAGTCTGGAACGCATTGGCGATCACGCTGTAAACATCGCAGAAATGGTCGTCTATATGGTTAAAGGCCATGAAGTTCGCCACGTCGATCACGATACAGCTGCAGCTCTGATCGGTGGTGAACTACAAGATAAAACTTAAGACCTGTTAGCATAACAAGGGCACAAAAAAAAGGCAGGGGCATAAGCCCCTGCCTTTAATCGTTTAATCCTTCTACTTAGACCTGCATTATTCACAAACACTGCCGCGCCCTTGCTTATTCCTTTGCCCACAACGAATTTCTCGGCGGTCGTCCGTAAACACGGCTACGCACTTCCTTCTCTAAATCCATTGCAACCAAAGGTCCTGCGCAATCATCACGCCGGTTTATGAATATTACAGGTTAGCTAAATGCGCCTTTAAAGAAGAAGAAGAACAGAATCGACAGCGTGGCACCTGCAGGCAGGGTTACAACCCATGACAAGAAGATGGTCTGGATCACACCGATATTCAGTGCACCAATACCACGAGCAAGCCCTACACCAATCACCGCACCCACCAGTGTATGCGTGGTTGAGATCGGAAGACCTGTACCGGAAGCCACAACAACGGTAGTTGCAGCAGCAAGTGTTGCAGCAAAACCACGGCTTGGAGTCAGCTCACTAATACCGGAACCAACCGTTGCAATTACTTTATGACCGTAAGTCGCCAGACCTAAGACGATACCAACACCACCAAGAACCAGAATCCAGATCGGAGTCGCAACCTTGGAAGCGATTTCGCCAGCACTACTCACAATACCGTAGACTGCAGCAACCGGACCAATCGCATTGGCAACATCGTTGGAGCCGTGTGCAAATGCCATAGCAATAGCTGTAAAGATCATCAATACACCGAAGATCTTTTCCATATTGGCATAGTGGAACTTCTTATCCGCTTTGGCAGTAAATTTCAGCCGCTTGATCATCACTGTCCCGATAAAGGCAACAAGAACACCAATAACTGTCGCAAAGAGCAGGTTTTGCTCAAACGGCAGATCCACACCGACATGTTTCAAGCCCTTGAGCATCGTTACCATCGCGATAATAAAACCAACCATGAAGATGTAATACGGCACATACTTCTTCGCCTGACCAAGTGGGTCTTCCGTATCAATAATCAGCTTCTGGATGCTTCTGAACAGAGCAAAAGCGATTGCACCAGCCATCAGTGGTGAAGTCACCCAGCTCATTGCGATGGTACCAACCTTACCCCACTGAACCGCTTCCATGCCAATACCAACAGCACCGAAACCGACGATAGCACCAACAATGGAGTGCGTGGTAGAAACAGGCCAACCCATGCGAGTGGCCACCAGCAACCAGATACCGGCAGCAAGTAGAGACGCCAGCATCCCGTACACCAGAAGCTCAGGTGTAGTACCTAAGGATGAAACATCGATAATGCCCTTACGGATAGTTGCTGTTACTTCACCACCAGCAAGAACCGCACCGGCACACTCGAATATTGCGGCAATGATCACCGCTTGCTGAAAGGTCAGCGCACCAGAGCCAACCGATGTTCCCATAGCATTGGCAACGTCATTCGCACCAATACCCCAGGCCATAAAAAGACCGAATATAACGGCCATACCAATTAATATAGTTTGATTTGCAATAAGAATTTCCACGATTATATCCCCTTATCGTGCCAATAATAGTTCGAGACGAGCGCCGACACGCTGAGCGATATCCGCAACTTCTCCGACATTCTGAATAACACGGTATAGGAACACCGCATCAACAGGATTCAGGTCTTTCTCAATAATAAACAGTGCGTTATTGATCTGAGTACCAAGTTTGTCAGCACCGTATTCGATGTCGTCAAGATCGTTGATCATCTCTTCCACTGTGCTCACTTCACGGCCTCTGAAACCAACCTCAATCAGTTCATCAAGCTCGTTCACGATTCTCTTGGCCTGACGAGAGGCAGCAATACTCTGCTTCACAAACTCAAGCATCAAAGCTGTAAGTTCTTCAGGAATAACCATTTGGCGGCCATTCACATAACCGGCAATTTCCTTGGTTTTGTTGGCAAGTCGATCCTGATTCAATACGATATCGAGAATACGTTCACGCGGCATCGGCATAAACAACGAATTCGGCAGTTGAATACGAAGCTCATGTTTCAGATCATCAGCTTCCACTTCCAGCTTGTGAATTTCGTTCTGCAGCACTGCTACCTTTTCATAATCTTTTGCAATCACAGCCGCGAAAAAAGGTTCAAGCTTTTTCACACACTCGTGAACCTTGCTGATATGTTTTTGCAACGGTCTGACTGGCGAACCAGCAAACATATTTGATATAGGACTTCTTCTTACCATATTTACTCCCAATATGAGTTTTACAACTCTGATCCGTTAACTTAAACGAAATATATATGTCAAATGTGACACGCGTATGACATATGAGTCATCTGCGTGTCACCGCGAAGATATGGCGCGACACTAAACGCCAGTTACAATCATCTTCGCCTGTTTAAAAGAGGCTATGCCTGTTAATGGCCATTTTTTTTGCGAAGTTTTGCGAGAAGCGTAATGCCTTTTTTGCGTTGTGAATGAACGATTTTCAGCTCCTGCTGCAACTGATCACGATCCTCGTCGTCTGTCTCGCTAGCAATTTTTTTCTTGATGCCATGCTCCTCCCGTTTAAGTTTCTTAAGCACCTTGGAGAGCCCCTCATCTTCTTTTTGGAGCTGTTCGGCATCCTTGTCCAGATACGATTTAAGCTTCTTCATTAACTTCTTAAATTTCATCTATCACTCCCTTAGCCTCTGTTTCCAAGCTCTTGTTTCTCAGTCAGCACAGAACTGATCTCGGCCCTGTTCAGAGCAATTTTGTGCTCAGCTTCTGTTTCATCCAGCCCCTCAACCGATTTCATACAGTTGTGGTTAACCTGAATTAAATTATGGATAATGCTGTAAGTATAATTGCTATCATTCATTAATGAAACCGCCATTTCAGCTGAAATCTCACCTTGACTGATCAGTTCATTCAAACGCTCATGTAAAAGCCCCATGTTCTTCTCAAGCGTTAACTTCAACGCATCCAGAGATAAGATTGATGTGCTGGATTTATCATCCAGTCTGATCTTCTCCAGCCTTCGCAACACTTTGGCAATACGCTGGCGAAGATGATTATACTCGGCAGCGATGGCCGGGTTATCTGAAT
>JAJFLF010000215.1 GCA_021772845.1 Mariprofundus sp. | reverse complement strand
CCGCGCTGCTGGCCTGTTCAGCCCCGGCTCATGCCGATGAAACCGTTGCTATTAAGGCTGGTTTCATGCTGTTATCTGCCTCAGGTGATTTTGGTGCAACGGTTAACAATGTAGGCACCAATATGGATGTCGAGAAGGATTTGCATTTCGGTAACAGCACCCAACCCACCGGTGAAATCAGCCTCAATCTGGGTGACTCACTATTTTCACTCGGCTTTGTCCCTCTTAATTTCAGTGGTGCAGGTACGTTGACACGTAACATCACCTACAATGGTACAACCTATACCGCCGGGACCGCTATACAGAGTGAACTTAAAGCAGACATCATTGATGCCGCTTACACCTATTATCTGGTCAACATGGATGATCTACCATCTCGTCTGCAACTTGGTATCGAATCAGCAGTTAAAATTATCAATATCAAAACCAATATTAGCAGCGCAGCTGTGACCACCAGCAAAAATGCTATTGTTCCAATACCTACTGTTGGTGTTCGTGGTCGGGTTGCATTGGCTGACTTTGTTGGTCTGACTGGCCGCGTTGGTTATCTTGGTTATTCAGGCAACTCATTCACTGATGCCGAAGTTCAGATTGAGTTCTCTCCGCTACCTACACTGGGCATCTACGGTGGTTATCGTTATATAAAACTTAAAATAGACACTTCCGGCCTTGTAGCCAATACAACGCTGAAAGGTCCAGTTATTGGTGGATTTTTCCGTTTTTAAATCCAAACGTTTGATTTCTTAATCAAACCATCAACCTCTAACATAGTTTCCGATTCAATCGAGGCCGGTTTTCATATAAGAAAACCGGCCTCTCAATTTTAAGCCTAGCTGTTCAAAACGATGTATGCATAAGCCATGTTAGCAGTATAAATCAGATTGATAATTCTTTCCCCCTAGCAATACAGCCTCCGAATCTCCATCCCTTGCCTGCATTTTTCGTGACGTGGATCAACTTTTTTTAATCACAGAATCCCTAACGTTGCGCCATGTCTATATATCCAGCACTTTCACGATTCATCTTAATTCTGCTATCTCTTACCCTGATCACCTCGTGTGCGCAGAATCAAAAATCTGGTATGAATGCAAGCTGGCCTTCCCTCTCAAATTTCTGGCATAGCGATAAAGAGCTTGAGACCACACCGATGCAAGCAGTCAACAACGTACCTGAAGTAGCAACCAATCCCTTTTTCGTTGGACTCACTGATCGGGAAATCAAAAGCATCAAACGCGAAGCATGGTCGGTATACGGAAAGTACTGGCGCGGTGTCGCCGGCCGATCCCGTTATGTGCGCCAACCACTACTTGAAACGCTTGAAGCTAGCGGTGCTCCTATAGAGCTGCAGATGGTTCCTGTAGTGGAATCAAGCTATGACCCCTATGTTGTATCCTCTGTCGGCGCTACTGGCCTATGGCAGTTGATGCCCGAAACAGCAGATGATATGCATGTTAAAAGTGACCATAACTTTGATGGCCGCCGTGATATTCGCAGCAGCACAAAAGGAGCGGCCAAATATCTGACAAAACAATATCGCCGTTTCGGTAACTGGCCGATGGCGTTTGCTGCCTACCATCTCGGTCCCAACGCCGTTCAACGCCGTCTTAATCGCAGAGAATGGCAACCACAGGACGGTCTGAAAAACATGCCGCTACCACCGATTACCAAAACTTATGTTCGCCATATCATCGGTCTGATTGCACTGCATGAACAGGGACATATCAGCTTCCCTGAACCGTATGCGACCCAAACAATGACGCTTCAAATGCCCATTGATATTGCCATACTTCAGGAAAAGTCCGAACTGCCAAAGAATCAAATTTTCCGTTTCAACCCACAACTTAAACTGAATCAGTATTATGATGGAGCACCACAGACTCTTGAATTACGTATCTCCCAGATCCGTGTAAAAACAGTTCAAAAGCATCTACCCGAGAAACCACTCGAACATCTGAGCATTGTCGTCGCCAAAGGTGAAAGTCTGGGCCGCATCGGTAAAAACTTTGGGACCACAGCATTCACAATCATGGCAGCCAACCCGGGCACTAATATGTGGCCCAAAGCAGGCACAGCGTTACGTATTCCGGTAGCTCTTATAAAACAGGTAATTCCACAACATAATCCGATGGTGAAATATTACAGTGCTCCGATTGTGGAAGTTGCGCTTAATCAATAAGCCCAATATTCCTCCAAGAATCTACCAAGCTTATGGATAATAACATAAACCATCCCCTGAGGTGAATGGCACAAAAAAAAGGCCGGATCATTGATCCGGCCTTTTATAGTTTTAACTTTCGTGTGTTGTAAAGCTGCTTAATAGCTCTTGCGGAATTTTGTCGCATGGCAGTTCGGGCATGGAGGAATACGCCCTGTCTTTTTGAATTGCAGTTCATGATCACATGACACACAGGTCAGCGTGCCCGCACTGGTGATTTCACCGGAACGGCATGAAATCGCCTCTTTGGTTTTTTCGGCTATCGATGAGAATCTACTACCGGCCATATTCAACAAGGATGACAAAGAGGACATCGCCCCTGCCCCCACGCGTGAAGGGTTGAGTTTCTCCTTGGCTTCATCGCGCATCGTTTCGGCCATTTGTGAGAAATCACGTTCAAGGAATGTTTTCAGATTCTTACCTTGCTCTTCAGAAAATGTTCCGGCCGCAGTCAGTTGCTCACGCGCTTTTTCCATGGCGACGCCTGCGAATTCAGCACTTTTTTCAGCACCGTCTTCAAACTGCTCTTTAAAGCGTGCAGCCAGCTCATCATATTGATCAGCCACGGTATCACCCTGATCTACATGCAGCACATCCATGCCCGCAATCAGCGCATCACCATATTCCGAGGTAGAGAGTTTCGTTGCCCCATCCATCAGGCGATGAAAATCATAGGTTACTGTTTTAGCCGCAATGGTTTCATTGATGCCTTTAAGAATCAGATCAGCTGCTTCTTCCCAGCCCATATAACGCAGCATCATTTCACCCGATAAGATGACCGAGCTTGGATTCACCATATCTTTATCGGCATATTTTGGAGCTGTGCCGTGGGTCGCTTCA
>JAJFLF010000214.1 GCA_021772845.1 Mariprofundus sp. | reverse complement strand
GATTCTTGTTCAGGAAGGTGACCGCGTTCGTCGTGGTGAGCGTCTGATGGAAGGTTCTCCAGCTCCTCAGGATATTCTGAAAGTATTGGGTGTTGAGGCTCTGTCAAACTACCTGACGGATGAGATTCAAGAGGTTTACCGTCTACAGGGTGTGAAGATCAACGATAAACATATCGAAGTGATTGCACGTCAGATGATGCGTAAGGTTCAGATCAATGATCCGGGTCAGTCTCAGTACGTTGCCGGTGAGCAACCAGTACGTAAACACGTATTGCAGGCTAACCGTAAGTTAGTAGCAGCAGGCAAAGCTCCGGCAACATTTGAGCCGATCCTGTTGGGTATCACCAAGTCTTCCTTGAATACTGAGTCGTTCATCTCTGCGGCTTCATTCCAGGAAACTACACGTGTGATCACCGAAGCTGCATTGGCTGGTAAAGTCGATTGGCTGACTGGCCTGAAAGAGAACGTGATTCTTGGTCGTCTGCTACCTGCCGGTACTGGTCTTGCAGCACGCAATGCACCAACCCGACAGTCTGTAGATGAGGCTGAGGAAGTGATCGAGAAGCCTACAGACCTGGATATCGTTGAAGAGTTGAGCGATGTGATCGACGATGTTGATCCAAGCAACACGATCAGCATCGAAGACGAAGCTGCTTAAGTTTCAACTTCGATAACGTTAACAGTGAAAGGGGTGCCATTGGCGCCCCTTTTTTTGTGTTATGGTATTATGATCTCATGCTCGATGGCATGAAATTAGAAGCTAACTCCTCTATTTTGAATATGATTGTGCTATGGATCCGTTAACGCATGCGATTTCGGGAGCTGCATTGGCTCGCGCTATTCCCAAACATCATCTGCCTGCGCCGCATTTTATCTTGATTGTGCTGCTTTCGATGGCACCTGATGCCGATATTATATTGCGTTTTTTTTCAGATACCCTTTATTTGCAGCATCATAGAGGCATAAGCCATTCGTTGTTGCTTATTCCGCTCTGGGGCTGGCTGATTTATAGCCTGGCACCCGAGCAGCTAAAAAAGAACAGAACGATGCCATGGCTGATTGGTGGCGCGCTGTTGCTACATATCATGCTCGATCTGATCACTACCTTTGGCACCATGATATTGGCTCCCTTTTCTGATTGGCGGGCCAGCCTTGATCTGCTGTTTATCATCGATCCTTTTTTTACCGCCTGTATGTTGATTCCATTGCTGCTTGGTCTGATCTGGAAAGAGAAGAAACGCATCATGGGAATCGTGAGTTTAATGCTGATGTGCAGTTATTTGGGCATGGTTTATAACAATCAGCAGATCGCGATTGCTTTGGCAAAAAAAGTGCATCCGGATGCGCAAGCCTATAACGCTTTGCCACTGGCCTTTTCACCGTTTCATTGGCAGTTGATCGCGATCTATCCGGATCATTTTTTACGCGCTGCAGTGAATCTTAATGCGGGTTTTTCAGGTACAAAAGGATTGTTCGATGAGAGCTTTGTACATGCAATGATCTCTACAGAAGTGAGTCGTCCGGCTGATATTTCATGGCATAAGCTTGCCGCTATGCACACGGTTAAAAATGTGAAGCAACTTCCCGGCGCCGACTTTTATGAATGGTTTGCCAGTTACCCCGTACTGCTGGAAGAGAGTGATAATTTGATCAGATTAGGAGACCTGGCTTTCGGAGCTGGAGCACCGGGCGTGCGTTCTGCGTTTGAACTCCAGATTGAGGGACTACGTCACAATCCGGAACATCGTGGAGTAGAGCATCTCCCTGCTATTCCAACACAAGCCCGTGCGTATCTTATCTGGCGCAATGATCACAAGAGTGAACTCACGCAGGCCACGGTTCCATTTAAATGGCTCCATTAGTATGATAGATCATATGTTAATCTCATAAATAGAATTGGGATACAGCAAAGAGGCATCAAACTGAGGGGCATTATATGAAAAGAAGTCTACAATATATGAGCTGTTTTGCGGCACTCTTGTTGATGCCGTGTTTCGCTTTTGCTGGCTCAGGATGGACGCCCTATGTGCCAGTCGTTGAGCTGACTGCAACAGATCAAAAGAGCTACCTTGTTAAACTGAAATTCAAGAAAAAGGCCGGTGATTGTAAAAATAGAAACACATTTTATCAGGATTATGATGCATCCGGTTCAGAGCAAATGTTTCGCGTTATTTTAGAGGCAGTAACATCGGGTAAAAATATACGTGTTTACGTTACTGGAAAATGTGAAATTAACGGGTATTCAGAAATTTCTTCCGTCAGTATCGCACCATAAGTCTTGTTGCGAAGAGATGAATAAAAAAAAGGGCGCCAATGGCGCCCTTTTTTTGATCTGTGTGGATTAGAGTTAAGCCAGTTTGTCATCCGCAACATGATAGCGCGGGTCTTCTTTGATATTCACTTCAACCAGGTCACCGGCGGTCGTTAATAGTTTAACACATTCCGGGCTTAAATGGATCAGGTGCAGGTGCTTGCCTGCTTTTTTATAGCGTTCAGCTAGGTTATCAATCGCTTCAATGGCGGAGTGATCTGCAATGCGGGAGAGGGCGCAATCGATATAGACCTCTTCAGGGTCAGATTCAGGATCGAACAGATCACCGAAGTTATGTGCTGAGGCGAAGAATAGTGGACCATGCACTTTATGGGTGCGTGAGCCGTCGGCATGGTCTTCGGAGATGATGTAGATATGACGAGCTTGTTTCCATGCAAAAACCAGCGCCGTCGCGATGACACCAACGATGACCGCAGTAGCCAGGTCGGTGAACACTGTAACGATAGCAACAAGGGCACCAACAAAGGAGTCTTCGCGTGGAACTTTGTTAAGTAGATTAAAACTACCCCATTCAAAGGTGCCGATGACAACCATAAACATCAGGCCGACAAGTGCGGCAACAGGTACCATTGCAATCCAATCGGATGCAAACATGATAAAGATAAGCAGAAAAAGAGAGGCAGATATACCGGATAAATTCCTTAGTCCGCCAGATGAAACATTGATCATGGTTTGTCCGATCATGGCGCAGCCACCCATGCCACCAAAGAAGCCGTTGATGGTGTTGGCTAAGCCCTGGCCAATGGATACACGATTACCCTGACCGCGACTATTGGTCATTTCATCCACAACTGTCATGGTCAGTAAGGATTCAATCAGACCAACGCCAGCCAGAATGACTGCAAACGGCAGGATGATGTATAGCGTTTCAAGGGTGAAGGGTACGTCTGGAATGTGGAGTGTTGGAAAACCACCGCTGATATCGGCGATATCGCCGACCGATTTGGTATCCAAACCACCGAAAATAACAATGGCACTGATAGCAACAATGGCTGCCAGGCCGGCTGGAACTGCGCGGGTTATTTTGGGTAGGAAATACATAATAGCCATGGTTAAAGTGACCAGCCCAAGCATAGTGAACATAGGGTTACCACCGAGCCAATGCATGACACCGTCTGCCCCTTCGACTTTAAAGTGGTCCATTTGAGCAAGGAAAATCACGATTGCCAGGCCATTCACAAAACCAAGCATGACCGGGTAGGGAACCATGCGAATGTATTTACCGAATTTGGCGGCACCAAACATCATTTGTAAAATACCGGTCAATACAATGGTAATAAACAGATATTCAACGCCGTGCAGGGCAACCA
>JAJFLF010000213.1 GCA_021772845.1 Mariprofundus sp. | reverse complement strand
AAACCATTCGATCCCATGACGCTGGCCACACAGATTCAGGATATTTGGGCAAGGATTAACAGCTGATATGGCGGGCAGTGATGGCACACCGGATATTCAGGCGGCGCTGAAGGCGTTACAGGATGGATTCGGCAAGAAACTTCCGGTCAGAATTGATGAGATAACCAGTATCTGGGCAGCAGTGAAGGCAAACAGAGAAGATGCCGAGCTTCTGCACCACCTGCACCTGAAGCTGCATAGTCTGACCGGTACAGCGGCCACCTATCACTTTGATGAGGTCGGCTCGGTTGCCAGAGAGGGTGAGTTGATCGCCAAGGCGATGGCAGCATCCGGTTGCATCGCTTCTGAGCAACAGGAGTCTGATCTGGACAGGGCGGTGGCTCGATTGTGTAGTGTCTCTTCAAATCCTGCTGAACAGATCAGCAGTGAACCGTCCATTGCGACAGAGAGTCCTGACGGTTCAATTGATGCAAAAAAACGTGTCTATATTGTCGATGATCAATTGGATGTTCTGGAGTCGGTAGCCATGCAGGTGAGCGTATTTGGTTACGAGGTGGAGTCCTTCTCCAATCTCAAGAGTTTTGCTGCGGCCTTCCATGAGAATGAGCCGGATGCAATCATTATGGATATCATGTTTGAAGTCTCGGATACTGCCGGCATCTCGATGATGGCTGAACTGAATCAAGATAGAGAGATAACAGCCAAAACCATATTCATTACAGCTTCTCAGGACATGATGAGTCGTCTCGAAGCTGTTAGAGCAGGTGGAGTGGCTTATCTCCCTAAACCGATCAATATGGGGCAGCTCATCGACACACTGGATACGATCACCCATAAAGATTCACCCGAGCCTTTCAGAGTATTGATCATTGATGATGAAGTTGAACAGGCAGAATTCGTTGCGTTGACATTGCAACAGGCAGGCATGACAACAACGATAGCCAGCAAGCCTTTGCAAGCACTGCAGGCTCTTAATGATTTCTTTCCGGATCTGATTCTGATGGATATCTATATGCCCGAATGTACTGGATTGGAACTCAGCAGCGTGATTCGTCAGATGGATGCATATGTCAGTGTACCTATTGTATTTCTCTCTGCTGAAGCTGATCTGGATAAGCAGCTTAATGCCATAAGTCTGGGTGCAGATGACTTTCTCACCAAACCGATTGTACCCTGGCACTTGATCTCTTCGGTCACCAGCCGCATTAAACGCGGGCGCATTATTAGAGCTATGGCTGAGTGTGACAGCATGACCGGTCTGCTGAACCATAGCAGTGGCAAGAAACGTTTGGATGCTGAGCTCTCGCGCTCAAAGCGGGATGCTACTCCGGTCTCTTTTGCCATGTTGGATATCGACTACTTCAAACATGTGAATGATACCTATGGTCACCCAGCTGGAGATAGAGTCTTGAAGTGTCTCTCAGGCCTGCTGCGGCAACGATTACGTATCACAGATAGTATCAGCCGTTATGGCGGCGAGGAGTTTGTCGCCATTCTACCCAACACAACACCGGCTCAGGCCAAAGGGCTTATGGATTCAATCAGAGAGGATTTCAGTGGCATCAAGCAACTCGGTGATGATGGGGATTTCACCTGTACCTTCAGCGCAGGCATCTCCTACTTTCCTGATCGGCATGACAGCACATCTCTCATTGATGCAGCTGATAAACTGCTCTATGAAGCCAAAGAAGGTGGTCGCAACAAAGTCGTGACTGCAGAAATATCGTCATAGTCCTTTTGAGGCTCTATATGCGACTTTTTTATTAGAGTTTGTCAGCGTGGGGAATAGGATCGTTGTTGCGTTTGCTATGAATCGGAGCCAAGCTTGGGGTAGAGAAGGGTGGATGTTCATTGCATGTGCATCTGAGAGGTGAAATGACAGCCAGTAAGTGTATTCAGGATGTATCGTTTTCCGAGTGCGAAAGTAGTCATGTGGGTAAGCTGCGCCTGCAATTGAACTGCAATAGTGATTGTATTTACGTATTGCGTTCGATGGTTGAAGTAATGACAGCAAGGGCAGGCATGGATTGTCGGCAAAGTAACCGTGTTTCTATTGCGGTGGATGAACTGTTCGCCAATATTTCTGCTCATGCTTATGGTGGGAAACCTGGCCGGGTTGAGCTTGAGACCTGTATTGAAGCTGGAGTAGAAGATGAGCAGGAATTGGTCTTTGATTTCCGTGATTATGCTTCAGTGGGTTGGGGCGGCTGTATTGAAGAAGCGGCGGAACGCGCAATCGATGTCGAAAACCTATGTCCCGGAGGTTTGGGGCTAAAGCTCATTTGTTCAGCATCTGATCGCTGTGAGCATGAGGTGCTCAGCGATGGCAATCACTGGCGTTTGATATTCAATCTTAACAATAAGGATTAATGAGAGATACGATGATGGATGCTAAGCTTAAATTCACACGATTTGATCAAAATGATAATCAGGTCTCATTGCAGGTGCGTGGTGATGTCACCATTCACACCTCGCCCCGCATGCGGGAACAGTTAAAGCCGTTATTTACAGCGACCATGAAAGAGATCCGTGTTGAACTTGAAGGTGTGGATTTTATGGACTCATCAGGCATTGCAACGCTGGTTGAAGGACTACAATGGGCGC
>JAJFLF010000212.1 GCA_021772845.1 Mariprofundus sp. | reverse complement strand
TATTGGCGGTTAAGCTAATACTGCTCAAACTGTCACCTGATTGTGTTTCAGTAAGGGTGATTTTGCCGGTGCCATCAAGTGATGCACTTACCTGCTGATTAAATTCAGCCTGAATAGAACTGAGCAGACCGGAAAGCGTATCAGCAGCTGGATCCAGTACTGTATATGTACCACTAACGGCTGCTCCTGAACGCAGCGTACCACCAATTGTGATGGTATCACCCGTAAGCACACCAAGTGCTAAATCATCAAATGTGTTCGAGCCTGTTGCTGGAGAACCTGCAGCGGTCAAAGCAGTGCTTAACTGATGCTGTTCAGTATACACATTCTGAAACTCGGTATTCAACGCAGAAAGAATCGCACTTTGTGTCTGCCCTGTAGTTAAACTCACTACCGCCTGACGTGCACTGGCTGTTTCAGTGACCGTCACGGTTTCATCTGCAGCCAAGGCAACGGATAGGTCCGCTGTTCCAGTCAAACTAGCCCTTGTTGCAGCCTGCGTGACATCCACAGCATACGTTCCTGACAACGTACTCAGGCCATAGGTAACAAATTGAAGATCATTATTGGTACTACTGCCTTGCGCAGTAAACACATCCCGAATCGCTGTCGGGTCGGTATTCAAAAAGGTTGAAAAACGATCATCATTGATTATGAGTTGCCCATTCTCATCAGGTTCAACGCCTATCATAATCATGCTATTACGATCAGAAGTAAGACCAGGAATTGATTGCAACAACGATGTAGTCAATGAACTCTGAATAGAGGTCAACAATGTCTCACCAGCTAGAATACCACTGGTTTGCGTTGCCGTATCAAACTGGAACTGTGCGTTAATCAGAGTCTGAACTTCATTATAGGCATCTACAAAGGTCTGCACATTACTGCGCAGTGCAGCTGTATCGACGGTTACGCCCATATTCAACGTAACGGTAGGGTCGGCCTGTTTCAAATTAAATGTAATACCGGAAAGCAGATCAGAAATCTGATTACTGCTACGTGTCACCGTTAATCCATCAATAGTAACTTGTGAATCCTGGGCTGTTTGCAGTGTCTGGAATTGATTGGCCTGCCCTGTAGCCCCTAACTGTAAATTAGCCAGTGTGCCTGCCGCATCAAGATCGGCGCCTGCCAATGTGAAACCCGCTGATCCCGTGCTATCTGCAACCATCACCAGTCGATAATCTGAATCGGCAACCTTAATCACCGAGGCGCTTACACCGGTTGCTCCTGCACCAGTATTGGCCTGATTAATATTGGCTGCAATATCCTGCTGGGAATCAGAGGCACTGACCGTAATGGTAGTGCCCTCAACGGTAAAAGATCCGCTTAAGTTAAGCGGAGTAGTATCACTGCTTGCCGCAGTGCCTGTACTGTCTTTGATTGCTGTTGAAGATGATAATCGTTCTGCCTGTGCCATTTGCTCTACGATGATACTGTGCTGTCCTGCAGACACACCGGAGCTTCCACTGACATCAAGCAATGAAGAAGCTGAAACCGAAGCTGAGCTGCTGCTGAGACTCGCCGCATAGTCGAAAAACACATCCGTGTCAGACAGACTTGTGGCTGTGGAGCGAAACGCACGCAAACTATCATTGATAGCAAGTAGCGCCTCCTGCTTGGCCAGCTGGGTACTCTGCTTATTTTCAAGCTGAGATATCCCGAACCTTTGTAATCCAAGTAGCTCATCAACAGCTGCTTTGGTATCAAATCCGGCAATTAAACCGGAGATTGAGCTTAAACCTGCCATAACTTACACCTGCTTATCCAGCATCATACCAACCATCTCTTTCATGGCTATTCTATGCTCGATAAAGTCTTTGGACGGAATTTCGCGAATCACTTCGCCACTATTCTTATCCGTAACTGTAACAAATAACAGATCTATTTCTTTAATATAGCCGAAAGCTATAGATTCATTGGTACCGGCAATTTCAATATTTGCCCGTTCCACTGCTTGTTGAACATCCTGCTCAGTAATCGTTCTCTCGGCCTGCTGTACTTTCTGCTCAGTCGAAGCGGAGGATCTTACCTGTTGTTCCACCACTCGTACTGCAGGAGACCCTGGACTCGGCGCAGAAGGTGCAGGAGTAGGTTGTTGTGCGATTATGTTAATAGCCATCTCTTTACCTCCTTGCCTTCTTAGGTCCTTTTTACGGCTAGTATCCCTCCCCCGAAGGGGAAGGATTCAAGCCTGCCTCTTTTACCTGAACAGAGTCAGTACGTTCTGTGCTGCCTGGTTAGCTTGCGCCAACATGGCAGTACTAGCCTGAGTCAGGATCTGGTTTTTAGTGAAACTAGCCATTTCCTGAGCCATATCAGCATCACGAATGGATGATACTGAAGCGATAGCCTGCTCAATACTGGTTGCAAGGTTAGCCTGAATGAATGCAATCTGGTTAGTAGTCGCACCAAGATCGGCACGGTTAGTAATCAGTGTATCCATCGCGGTAGTAGCTGAAGTCAAGTAAGACAATGCTCCTGTTTGAGTCAACAGATCACCGCCACCTAAGCCAAGTGCTGAAGATGTATAACTGTTAGACAGATTCACACCCACCTGGTTAGCTGCGGTTGTATCCGCACCCACCTGGAACACTTGAGTAGCTGATGCATTGGATCCTGTAGTCAATGAACCCAATACCTTGGCTGTTTCCACAGTAAGCGCACCTGTAGTCTGAGCAAGGCTAAGTACATCACCATCAGAAGTTGTAATGCTGTAGGTCTTAGCTGCAGTCGCATTGGTAATATCAACTGTACCGACTGTATTAGCACCCAGCAACACAGTAACCGTACCAGCTGCAGTTGTACCATTAGTGATATTGAATATGTAGTTTTCACTAACACCAG
>JAJFLF010000211.1 GCA_021772845.1 Mariprofundus sp. | reverse complement strand
TGGGTTATTACCGCCGTGCCCGTTTCATTCACCAAGCCGCTCAACAAATCAGCAATCTACATGGCGGAATCTTTCCAGATGATTTTGATGATATCATGTCACTGCCCGGCATTGGTCGATCCACAGCTGGTGCCATCGCATCATTCTGTTTTGATGCCAACAGACCAGTGCTTGATGCCAATGTAAAGCGTGTACTCAAACGCTGGCATGGTTTACCAGATGCATCAGATAAAGTGCTGTGGCCTTTGGCACAACAGGCCATAGATAGTTCTGCTCAACCAGCGACCTGGAATCAGACCATGATGGAACTGGGCGCAACTGTTTGCTGTGCAAAACGAGCTGATTGTGATCACTGCCCAGTACACCAATATTGTGATTCCGCTTTTAAAGTTGAGCTGGCAAAAGAGACACGCAAAACGGTTGCCGTGCTTGATCTGCATTGGCAGGTAGATCTGCACCTCGATGAAGCAAAAGGTATCTGGCTTACCCAGCGCCCCGCATCCGGCATATGGGCCAGCCTTTGGACACCGCCGATCACAGAGCTCACGCAAGCACCAGAGCATAGCCCCGATCATATCCATCTGCTCACACATCGGCGCCTGCATCTTTATACACAGTCTCTGACTAATAAACCGGTTGGAGACGGCATCTGGGTCAACACGCTTGATAAACATGCACTGCCCACCGGTATTCACCATCTGCTAAGAAGTATTGACCATACCCCTCGCTGATATATCGGCTATAGTTGTTTTATGATCAGTAGCACTCAACAGAGAAACTACAAACAAAACAATTTCATGTGGTGGTCACGAGGCGATCTTGACGGTTTTTTCGGGCTGTTTGTCGATAATCTCATTCAGCTCATTCTGATCACCGTGTTATGTACCACCCTGCTCGGTATGCCTCAGGAGATGGTGTTAGGGCGCATCCTGCCCGGAGTCGCAATCAGCCTGTTAATCGGCAATCTGTTTTATGCGTGGCAGGCAAAACAATTAAGCATAAGAAGCGGCAAACGGGCGACAGCCCTGCCTTATGGTGTGAATACAGTTTCCCTGTTCGCATATGTACTGTTTGTTATGCTACCTGTGATCAACATGACCGGTGATGTGGAACTGGCCTGGCAAATGGGCATTGCGGCCTGTTTTGGTTCAGGATTAATAGAATTGGCCGGGGCCTGGGTTGCAGCTCATCTGAAACAGATTACCCCCCCCGTGCTGCCCTGCTCTCCACACTGGCTGGCATTGCCATCACCTTTATCTCGATGGATTTCGCCTTTCGCATCTTTGCCGATCCACTGATTGGATTTGCACCACTGGCACTGATTCTGATGCAGTACTTCGGCCGCATTCAATTGCCACGCGGTATTCCTGCAGGCCTTGCCGCAGTCATTACAGGTACCCTGCTGGCCTGGGGCATCGGACGTATGGATGCCGATGCATTGCATGCAGCCATGCAGATTCACCTGTATCTGCCAACACCTTATCTATTCGAGCTCGCCAATGCTTTTGTCGCCCCTGAACTCATCGGTTTCATGGCTATTATTCTACCCATGGGACTGTTTAACCTCATCGGTTCATTACAAAATCTGGAGAGTGCAGAGGCTGCAGGTGACACCTACCCGGTGAAATCATCACTGGCTGCCAATGGCATCGGCAGCATCGTCGCAGCATGTTTCGGTAGCTGTTTCCCCACCACAATTTATATCGGTCATCCTGCCTGGAAAGATATGGGGGCAGGAGCAGGTTATTCAGTCGCCAATGGTGTGGTAATCACCCTGCTCTGCTGCCTTGGTCTGGTGAGTTTTGCTGTGGCACTGATTCCTATTGAGGCTGGAGCCGCCATTCTATTATGGATCGGCATCATCATTGTTGCCCAGGCTTTTAAAGATACACCACATCGCCATGCCCCCGCTGTTGCGATCGGGCTGATTCCAGCCATTGCAGCCTGGGGCCTATTGATGCTGGAGATTGGCCTGCGTGCCAACGGCAGTTCGATTGGTATCGTTGGCATTGAAGCGCTTTCCGCCCAGTTTCCCATTGCTGGCATGCTAGCTCTGGAACGCGGTTTTATTTTCACATCGATGATATTGGCAGCCATAACAGCCTGCCTGTTGGACTCTCAATTCCGCACAGCCGCTGCGTGGGCTTGTGCTGCCGCCTTGCTCAGCTTCATCGGCATCATCCATGGTTATACTGTTAGCGAGGCTGCAGTGATCAATGCCTACGGGCCAACAACTACATGGCCCTTTGTGATCGGTTATCTGGTAATGGCTCTGTTCTTCTGGCTACTCGACAGGAGAGCTAAAGATGCTTAAAAACAGAGATGAACCATGCCAGCAGAATCAATATCTGATTGAGCATATCAGTCTGCTTCAGAGCAGTCTCAAACATTGGACCGGAAGCTCTCTACTGGATGATAAACAACACGCACATGATCCCGTTGATGTTGCCAAACAACTCTACTATGCCCCATTTGCCCTTCTTTCACACGGCACAGAAATTGACCCCATCATCAATTATGCCAACCTCGCAGCACAAGAGCTGTTTGAAATGAGCTGGTTTGAATTTATTCAACTACCTTCACGACTATCAGCTGAGATGATGGTGCAGGAAGAGCGTGATGCGCTACTCAAACGGGTATCAGATTACGGTTATATTGATGATTATTCGGGCATCCGTATCTCAAGAACTGGCCTTCGTTTTATGATCAATCAAGCCACCGTCTGGAATCTGCTTGATGCCAATGGCAAAGCTCGCGGGCAGGCCGCTATGTTTCCTGATTGGCAAATACTTGCGGGCTAATAACAAGATTTTATAACAGCAAAGCTTATTATGTGACCGTTCAGATTGCCTCTGATTTTTCTGAGGACACCAAGAGTAGGCGCTTTTAGGCGAGACGAAAAAGAGCACGACCCCATGGATGGGGGAGGTACAATGACGCAGGATGCCAAAGCCGAGCTTACTAGTGTAAGTGAGCATTTTTCAACGCAGTACCCCAGGGTAGCCTCTCTTGCGCAAGCCCAATTCACCTTCTCATCGGGAAAATCAGGGGTGAGCTGAATGGCCACATCCAATCATTACATTTATGAGTAAGGCCCAATAGGCTACGCTTGGCGCATGAGTCATAATCAACCACAACGCGCCAAGAAATCTCTCGGCCAACATTTTTTACATGATCAGCATGCCATCAGCCAAATTGCCAAAGCACTGCCCTTAGGTGTCTCCGCCATTGAAATCGGCCCGGGACCGGGAGCAATCACCGAATCTCTGTTGCAACGTGTGGACAAACTATGTGTGATTGAAATGGATGATCAATTTGCCACCCGCTGGCAGCAGATCGCACTGGAGAATGATAAACTATCGGTCATTCATGGTGATGTGATGCAAGAGCTGGAAGTGGCAGTTGCCACTGTTCAGCCCGAATGGATTGCCGGCAATCTACCCTACAATCTCAGTGGCCCATTAACCGCCAAATAAGCAGCTCTGTCACTCTCCGGAGGTATGGTGCTTATGTATCAACGGGAAGTTGCAGAACGTATTGCAGCCGGCCCCGGCAGTAAAATATATGGTGGTTTATCTGTGCTGGTGCGTCACCATTATGATGTAAAACGCCTGCTTACCTTGCCTCCAGGTGCTTTCTCACCACCGCCAAAGGTACACTCCGCTGTTATTTTATTAACGCCACACGGCAAAACTCCAAACTGTGAATACAATCTATTACAAAAAACGGTGCGTCAGGGTTTTGCTCATCGCCGTAAAACTATCGCTAATAATTTCAAGAAAGAACTCACGCGCGACCAATTTGAAGCCATTGGCATCGACCCCGGAAAACGGCCCGAACAATTGGCGTATGAGCAATGGGTTGATATCGCACTCACGTTATATGGTTCATGAGCATCAGCAATAGCATGCACTTGAACCGTTCATTAATGATAAAGGTTTAAACCAGCGCATATTAAAACCCCTCATCCCCACCATCTATCTTTAAATATAGAGAAATCCTCCTTGGCCTGCTCTTTCTGTCATCTTGAAACATCGCCTAACAATGAAACAGACTAAAACCGTTTAGAACTTCTATCATCATTTTTTGGCCGATATCTTGCTGCAAGCTCTAACACCGCTATTTTTTAGGTGACCATATTCGTTTCAACCAAGCAAAGAGGGGGGATATCGTGCGATTTATTGCCAACATACCCATCACTGTCAAAGCACTCACTGTTGTTGCGATTCCGTTGGCTATGCTAACGCTGTGGATGATCAATGATCTGCAGCAGGCTCATAAAAATGAACTCTCCATGCAGACCATGCTGCAGGCAGCAGATTTGTCTGCCGTAGCTTCATCACTGGTCACTGAAGTCCAGAAAGAGCGCGGCATGTCAGCAGGATTTTTAGGCAGCAGAGGCAAACACTTCTCCAAAAGTCTAACGCAGCAATATAAGCCAACAGATCAAACTTTCGCTAATCTAAAAGCTTCAATAGAGAGAAACAGCCTCTTGATGAATGCACTTCCGGACCTTCATGGCATCTTCGAACACTTTGTTGAGGACATGGCACAGCTTGAAGCGGTTCGGCAAAGTGTTCATCAACTAGATAGCCAGGAGACAGCAGATCAGTTGACCTACTATATTGATATGGTTGATGATCTTATACAGGCATCCAATAACATAAGAATGATATATACCTTTGGCGCCAATTCGAGTCATGAGCAAGACAGCAATAACATGATTGTACCAGATGCCAGGTTCTCAGGTCTGATGTCCAGCTTCATTCTGCTGGGAAGAGCTGAGGAGGCAGCAGGCATGGAGCGTGCCCTGCTCTCCTACACCTTTAGCCAAGGCCAATTTGAAACCGGCAAGTACGAACATTTTGTCAGCCTTGTATCACTACAGCGCCAAATACTTAATGAGTTTTCTCTGCAGAACCCTGAATACATCGAACATATATTTGCATCGACCTACACCGATCAAGCGGCGCCTGAGTTAGAAAAGTTCAGAATTATTGCTGTGAACAAAGCAAGTCAGGGTGATTTTGGTGTTAATTCTGAACAGTGGTTTCTGATATCCAGCCAACGCATTGCGTTATTACATCAGGTTAAAGATGAGATAGTAGAACTGATCAAACAACATAGTCTACAAGGAGTGGCGAAAGCAGCCCGTCATATTCAAGACGTGTTGATGAAAGGCATGGCTGTCTTATTGATTGCAGGTGGTTTGTCGTTGTGGGCCACATGGCTACTACTGCTAGGTATTCGCCGAGCCAGCCAGGCCGTGCAATCTATTGAAGCAGGCGAGTATGAAGTTCCGGTTGTTGTGAAAGGTAGTGATGAAATGGGCCGTATGCTTGGCGGCGTTGAGCGCATGCGCCTCTCTCTCATGGCCACAGAGCAGGCTAGAGCGGAGCAGGAAAAAAAGGCTCACTCACGGCTTGAAGAACTCATGCGCGCCAGAGATGAACTACACAAAGAGCATAGCCTGATTGAACGATTACTTACCGCCATGCCCTCGATTCTCATCGCAGTAGATAAGAGCGGAAATATATCATTATGGAATCATGTTGCTGAGAAGGTCTTCGGGCTTGCCCGAGAGGAAGTAACAGGCTCGATGTTTTCTTCGCTTTCCATCCAATGGGACTGGGATGAACTTAACCGTGCTTTAGCCGAATCTGAGGCGCTTTTTACCAGCTCTCTGGATCATCTGAAATTCAAACGCAGTGATGCTAGTGACGGTTTTCTCGGGTTAACTATCAGTGCCGTGATGGATGCAGGACAACACAACGGTTTCCTGCTTATAGGGGCAGATAAAACAAAGCGCATGCAGCTTGAAAATCAACTTCAGATGTCACAAAAGATGGAATCGATGGGAGAGCTTGCCGCTGGTATTGCCCATGAAATTAATACACCCATGCAATATATTGGCGATAATGTTCGTTTCTTGAAAGATGGTTTTGGCGATATGCTACAGCTGGTATCCAGTTATCATCAGACAATCGAAGAGATCAATCAAGGTAAGCTTAACTCCGAACAAAAGGTAAACGAGGTCATTCAACAAGCTGAAGAAGATGCCGATATCGAATTCTTGCGTGAAGAAGTGCCTTTGGCTGTAGGGCAAACGCTGGAGGGGATCGAACATGTCAGTAAAATCGTTGGTGCGATGAAAGAGCTCTCGCATCCCGGCACCGGCGATAAAAGCCCCATTGATATCAATAAGGTTATTGAGAACACCGTCACGGTGAGCCGCAATGAATGGAAATATGTTGCTGAACTGGAGATGAACCTCGATTCAGAACTGCCCATGATTCACGGCCTGCCGGAGATCAATCAGGTGTTCCTCAACATCATCGTTAACGCCGCTCATGCCATTGAAGAGCAGCTACAGAACAGTAGTGAAGAGCTGGGTAAAATCCAGATTCAAAGCTCCTTCTCGAACGACAGTGTTGAAATCCGCATTAGTGATTCTGGATCGGGCATCGCTAAAGACAAAGTAAGTAAAATTTTCGATCCTTTCTTCACAACCAAAGCACCGGGAAAAGGAACCGGGCAAGGTCTGGCAATCAGTCACCAGATTGTTTGCAACAGACTCGGCGGACAGCTATCTGTCGAAAGTGAGCCAGGTCATGGTACCTGCTTTATTATTAAACTGCCGATAGCTGAAAAGGAATTGTAAATGAAGCATGTACTCTGGAGCTGTAAATATGAATGATTCTTCTAATCCGCCCAGCGATCAAAAGAGACGCATCCTTTTTGTAGATGATGAAGAAAATATACTCACCGGGCTTCAACGCATCGTGCGCCCTATGCGACATGAGTGGGACTTTGAGTTTGCCACCTCAGGGCAAGCAGCATTGGAACTGATGGACCATACTGAGATTGATGTGCTGGTGACCGATATGCGCATGCCGCTCATGGATGGTTCGGAACTGCTCAGTGAGGTTTCCAACGATTTCCCTCATGTCATACGCATTGTACTATCAGGCCAGTGTGACCTTGAATCATTTATTGGTAGTGCCTGCCCTGCTCATCAGCTGCTATCCAAGCCCTGTGATGCGGCGACATTAAAGAGAACGATCGAACGCGTTATTGCGCTGCGTGGGCTACTCGAGAATGAGACATTGCGCGACATTCTACTGCAAATGAACACATTGCCTTCCCCTCCTACTATTTATCTGCGCATTGAAAAAGAGCTGGAACGACCTGACTCATCCATGCAGCAGGTCGGTGAGATCATTGGTGAAGATATCGGTATGACAGCCAAGCTTTTGCAGCTGGTTAACTCATCCTTCTTCGGTTTCACCCGAAATATTGAAACACCTGCTCAGGCTGCATCACTACTCGGCGTTAATATGGTGCAGTTTATCATGTTACATGTTCAGACGTTTGTCTCAGGCCCTTCCATGGAGCGTACTGTTGGAGAGATTTCTGAGCACTGCATGCAGGTTGCCTCTTTAGCCCGCGCTATTGCAAAGCATGAGGGACAGAGCACGTCAAGTTGTCTGGATGCTTATATCGGCGGCATGATGCATGACATTGGCCGACTCATTCTGGCGGTGAATATGCCCGAAAAATACAAAGCTGTTATGGAACAAAACAGACAATCATCGGCACCCTCATGGCAGATTGAAGAACAGATATTCGGTGCCACACATGCTGACATTGGTGCCTACCTGCTTGGGCTGTGGGGTTTGCCTGAAAACGTCGTCGAAATCACCCACCATCATCATCTGCCCAACAACTGTAAGCTGGAACATTCTTTTGCCCTTGCTGCAGTGCATGTCGCCAATGTACTGGTCAGTGACCCTGAATTGGGAAAAAGGGGCCAAGCCAACAGCCTGGATGAAGCCTATCTCGCACAACATGGTTTGACTGATCACATCGCTGATTGGCAGGAGTGCTTAAAAAAACTAAAGGAGAATGATTGATGAGTGAAAAAATCCTGTTTGTTGATGACGATATCAATATTCTTCAAGCCTATAAACGACAGCTACGCAAACAGTTTGATCTGTATACTGCCCAGGGCCCCAAAGAGGGATTAAAACTTGTTAGTGGTAACCATTCGTTTGCAGTTGTGATATCGGATTTCTCCATGCCAGATATGAATGGTGTTGAGTTTTTGAGCGAAGTAAAAAAGGTATCACCCGATAGCGTACGCATCATGCTCACTGGTTTTGCCAATGCCACCAATGCCATCAATGCAGTTAATGAAGGTAATATTTTTCGTTTCCTGGCTAAACCTTGTTCACCCGAACAACTGGCTCTATCACTGCATGCCGGCATTGATCAATATCACCTGATCACCGCAGAAAAAGAGCTGCTTGAAAAAACGCTGTTTGGCAGCATTAAAGTGATGAGCCAGATTCTCTCTCTGGTGAACCCTGTCGCTTTCAGCAGCACATCCCGTATCAAATCATACATCAAACATATGGTCGATGAGCTGCATTTAACTGGCCGCTGGCGCTATGAACTGGCGGCGATGTTGTGCCAACTTGGTTATGTCACACTGCCACCAGAAACCACCTCAAAAATCCTTGCCAGTCAAAGATTGTCAGCAAATGAGCAGAAACAATTTGATGCCCATCCGGCTGTTTCAGCATCAATGTTGGATAAAATACCCCGTCTTGCTGAGGTCGCAGAAATGGTGAGAAGGCAGCAATACAATTACGCTGACTGCAAACAAGCAGATGCCTCTCTGCCGGATGACCCTGCAATATTGGGTGGCTTTATGCTGAAGGCCGCACTGGATTTTGATCTGCTTATTAATACCAATATGAGTCTTTCAAAGGTCATTCAAACCATGGGCGGACGTAAAGGTCGATACCACCCTAAAGTACTAAATTCTCTAGCAAACATGGATCACATTGATCGCAGCATGGAGATTAGGCCAATTTACGCCAAAGGTTTAGCTGTCGGTATGGTTGCAGATGAAGATATTCTCACCATCAATGGCATGCTGCTGGTCGCTAAAGGTCAGGAAGTAAATCTACCCATGCTTGAGCGCTTACGTAGCTTTTCAAAAACAACTACTGTCATCGAACCGTTTCGCATGCGTATCTCTTAAGTCTGGCTACGCCTCAGCTGCATGATTGAGGCTAAGACATAGCTTCTATTATTGCGGCCAGACCAATACAGGTTTTCTTGCAGCTTGCGTTTCATCCAGCCGGCGGCGGAACGGTTTCACAGGAGCTTCATGCAAAGCCCCAGTGTCTCCAGCTTCACATTGCGCTGCAATTTCCAGCATCGCATCACAGAAGTTGTCCAGCGTTTCTCGTGATTCCGTTTCAGTTGGCTCGATCAACATCGCACCGTGCACAATCAACGGAAAATAGACCGTCATCGGATGGAAACCCAGATCAATCAGGCGCTTGGCGATATCGAGTGTTTTTACACCGTGTCTGTTTTGAATCTCATCGGTCAGCAGACATTCATGTTTGCACACACCTTCAAATGGCACGTGATAGACATCTTTCAAACGATGCAGGATATAGTTGGCATTGAGTACAGCGTCTTCAGCAATTTTATGCAGGTTTTCACGGCCAAACGCAGATATATAAGCATTGGCACGCATGTATACGCCGGATTGACCAAGACTGCTTAAAATCGAACCGATAGATGTTTCAATATTGCTCTGCAAGGCATATCCCTGTGCATCTTTCACAATGCGCGGCACAGGTAAATACGGAGCCAGTGTATCATTCACTGCAACCGGTCCTGCTCCCGGGCCACCACCACCATGTGGTGTAGCGAAGGTTTTATGCACATTGATATGCAGGCAATCAATGCCCATATCACCCGGACGAGCCAGACCAACAAGAGCGTTCAAATTGGCACCATCACCATACACCAAACCACCGGCATCATGCACCAGTTGGCAAATCTCTTTGATGTCAGTTTCAAATGCACCAGCAGTATTCGGATTGGTCATCATCAATGCAGCCGTTCCATCGTCCAAATGCGCTTTCAACTCATCCAAATCAATGCGGCCATCAGGCCCTGATTTCAATTCAACCGTATGCATACCACACAAGGCAGCAGAAGCAGGGTTGGTGCCGTGCGCGGAATCAGGTACCAGTACAGTACGTCGCTCTGTGTCACCACGGGCGTCTAGGCAGGCACGAATCATCATCAAACCAGCCAGCTCACCATGTGCACCTGCTGCGGGTTGCAGCGTGACGTGAGGAAAACCAGAAATTTCACCTAACCACTGTTGCACTTCATACAACAGCTCCAGCGCTCCTTGTACTGTCTCTTCCGGCTGATCCGGATGGATGTGTGCCAGGCCGGGCAGGCGAGCGACCTGCTCATTCACACGCGGGTTATATTTCATGGTGCATGAACCCAGCGGATAAAAGCCAGTTTCAATGCCATGATTCCACTGACTCAATCGCACAAAATGACGTACAGTCTCAGGCTCGGACAGCCCTGGAATATTGGCAGGTTTCTGGCGTGCAAATGCAGCGAGCGATTTAGGCACATCCCCGTTCACACCGGGCAGATGAATAGATTCTGGCGCTTCATGAGCGTGTTCAAACAACAGAGCTTCTTCATGCTGAATGCCATTGGTGGCTGAATATTTAAATGTTGTATCGGTTGAATTAAAAACAGACTCACTCACTGGCTCACCTCCAACGCACGCAGATAATCATTGATATCAGCCGCTTCAATCATCTCTGTGGTGGTGACAAGCAGATGTCTGTTCTCAACATTGTTATCAATCTGCTCAAGCGGAATACCGGCGAAGATATCGTTAGCCTGAGCAGCAGCCAGGAAAGAGTGGCGTGCTTGCTGATTGGCAAAACTGAGAACGGTCTCATTATAAAGTGCGCCTTCAAGGGCACTC
>JAJFLF010000022.1 GCA_021772845.1 Mariprofundus sp. | reverse complement strand
CATTCGCCTCCGCTTCCCGTGCAAAAGGCTGAACAATAGTACTTGGGTAACAGGTATTCCCTCCATAACCCCAAAAGATCATACCTGCTTGATCGAATTCTCTTTGTTTGCGCTCAAGTATTTCTTCTATGGTTTCTTTAGCATGAATTCCCACCTTCATGAAAACAAGTGGATCACCAGGTTGAATAATATTACTCATCAAATTCCTCCAGTGTTTCTAATTTATATGATACATCTGCCGCTTTTCCGTAATTCAGAGATGCGATTTCCCTTACATGTTTGATGATCAATGGACTGCCACCTCCATAGAAGTTCTTCAATCTTAAGCTATTGAGAGGCATTGACTTAGAAGGCAAAACAGCTCCTTCTACTCTCCTAAAAATACAAGTGCATGATCTGAGTTTTGGGTTGTCATCCAAATGATATAGGTGGAGTTCTGGAATCATTTCACCTACTACAAAGCCCATATTGAGAGCTGTAATTTGGGTAGACTGAAGAACTTCTTGAGTCCATGGCAACTTAGGATCATCTGCAATAACCAAGACGCCAAGAGCGCTTTTATTTGTGGCTTCAAAGCCTCTTTCCATGAAGGCTTTCACGCTTTCCCCTCCATTCTTCGAACCCCATGGGGGATTAGTATAAAATGCATCATGTTTTTGAAATGATGACTCGGGCAATGGATCGACTACATTATAGAGCTCTGCGGTCATTTTATCGCTAAAATCGAACTTTTCTGAGAAACGAATGACTGCATTTACTATTCGCTCATCAAAATCGAGAAGATGGATTTTGTTAGGAGCTTTTTTAAAAATACCACTTTGTTTCAAATGCATAATAGATAAGCTAATAGCATCACCATCACCGATAAAAACCACGTTAAGATTATGCAGCCTTTCGGCAATGAGGTGAGCCTGAATGACCATATCAGCGACTTTCATATATATTTGATCAAATTCACGCAGTGGAAGTGGGCGGTTTGCCACTACATCCGACACTGCATTTATTGCAGCCCTTAAATCGAATTCCATTGGGGGCCCATTTTTAGAAACGTGCAGTGTCATTGAAAACTCCAATCAAAGGGGGCAAAACCTTTTTCCTTATTCATATGCTGCAACTGTTCTGCATTTTGGGAAGGTTGAGCATCCCCAGAATTGATTGCCTGCTTGCGGGCCTTTTTTACTGGTACGCAGCAGCATTTCACTGCCACATTTCGGGCACGCCTTTGACGATTCTGAAACCGGCTGCGGGGTTTTTGCTGCCACGATTTTGCGTACATGTTTGGCATGTTGGCGACTGGTTTTGAACGAGGGTTTCAGGCGGCCATCGGCGATCTGTTGAATGATCTGCTGCACCTCTGATTCCCTTAGCAGAATCTGCGTCTTTGATTTGATGTAGCGGATATAACCGCCACCGTGCGTGACGTTTTCAGGCATGTCGGTTTTGAAGGTGCTGTCACCCACGAACACCACCACTGAAATAAGCTTCTCCGGTGTCAGTTCAAGTGCTGTTTCTAATGTTTTAGTGTGTTTGTAATTCTGATGCAGTGGATTCTGAAAACGATGTTTGGATTTGAATATCTGCTGTGTCCATTGCTTCTGGCGTTCGGTGCCAAATATCCAGCCTTTCATATTTTTCGTTTCAACCACAAACACTCCGAAGCGAGAGACAATAATGTGATCAATCTGAGTGGTACCATCCTCAGTCGGGATCGTGACGTTTTTGATCAGGTGATAATCTTCTTTATTCAGAAACAGTTTGGCTGCCATATTCACCATGACTTCACCGATGAAACCTTTGAACCATGGTGATTTGAACAGTGCAATGAGAACAAACACCGGCAGTAACCACCAGAGGGTGGAAAAGAGTTGGGAAAATAGTGCGCTGAAATCAATCACTGGCTAATCCAGAAAGTGAATTGCGAGGAGATCATACCTACACACCTTTCTTCATTTTGAGCAGCTAAAGGGGACACTTCCCTTTTCAGGTTCTCTGCTTTCATTTGTTCAAGCAACATCAGTAATCCCCCCAGCCATGTCGTAACCGGTCTACTCTGACTGCAAAAAACTATTCCCACATCATCAATATTGATGAAGAAATGCATTTAATTGGTCTATCCGACCTCTAAAATGCGGGAAAATGTAATAAAAGGGTCAGAGCAGAGTCCTTTTATTAATCATGTGCTGCTGCTCTGCTCCATTTTGAGTTTGCCTTTGCAGCGTGGATGGATTCGGCAACAGCCACCAGAAGCTGGAAAAGAGTTGGGCACACAGTGGACTGAAATGGATAACCCTGCCGTATCCGATTAATCCAATATATATATATATATATATATATATTGAAGGTTCTGAACTACACTACTATAGTTCGAATCATAATAAATGGACTGGGAGATCCCGGTCGGCGTTAATGCCTCGGTGAGTTTCATCGGGGCTTTTCGCTTTTTGGGAAACGCTTCAATCCTAATCCCTCATACCCCTCACCGACATTTTCACGACCACCTTCACAATAAAATTTGCTTTTCAGCACGTCAAAGGCGCGATTCGCTTGATCCGGTCGCAGCACATGCAAACCTACGGGACGGGCAACCAAATCTGCCAGCTGTAGTCCGGCAGAATTAGCCAGCTTGTCGGCAAAAATAATTTCAAAAGGAAGTTTTCCATTCAGACGGTTTGCGCCATCACAAATTCGCCTGAACTCCAGTTCCAGTTCATTATCTTCCTTCTTGCCACGGCGCTCAAACACAATATGCGTTGTGTTGTTCTGTTGACCTTTCTCTTCAAGGAAGCCATGGATTAACTCCAGCCCCAAACCAAGAGCCAGATGATATGGATTGTCAGGAGCAGAGGATTGTTTTAACAAACGTATCTTTTCAATCACACAGCTTATCAAAATGAAGTTGCTAGCCTCTACAATTCCAGACAACTCATCGAGAAACGCAACACGTTCGTGACGATTCCGGAATATATTGAAATTACCCTTCTCCTTTCTGATCTCATTTTCATGTAAGATGACAATATCGTGCCCGAAATGGCGGAACTTAAAATGCTTCAGTGCCGGCACGACAGTGTCACTGTAATAGCGCTTATGGAAAATACAGAAAGCCAGCACAAACACTGGATAGTTGGGATCAAGGGTCTGTAAGCCATGGTCCCCGCTCTCATCAACATAGACTATATAGTCACTAAAATTCAATTCTATTCGACCAATGTAGGTGTCTGGCATGGGTTATTGAGTTGTATAAAATCATCATAACTCCATCAGGGTTAAATGCGTTGGGCAAAGAAATTGCGAGGGACATCATGCTTGGTTCACTTTCTGCATTTTGAGTTTGCCTTTGCAGCGTGGATAGATTCGGCAGCCCCAAAATTCAGTGCCTGTTTTTGAATCTTGTTTGGTGACCATTTTCAGGCCACAACCCGGGCAGGTCGGGGTTGTGTAGTCGCCTTCGGTTGCCAAGCTGAGTAGTGCGTCTGACTGCTCTTTAGAGCGTGATGCAATCAATTTGAGGAACGTTGTGCCATCAATCAGCGTTACTTTATTCTTGTTGGCGAATTTGATGGCTGGTTTGGTAAATGATGATGTGGTCAAAAAATATGCTCTGCGGACTCTTAACGCAGTCATGACACCGTAAAAGTCTCTGATATATTTTATTCCTACAGACCTGGAACCTGCCTGGCACTCGGCAATCGCAACCAGGTGTTTAGGTAACTTTTTGTCATAGAGTTCAAAATCTAAGCCTGCATCAGCAGCAAGATGGCTGTTGCGCGGATGCAGGTTGAGGTAACTAAACACAACTTCACACAGCTCTTCGAAGCGCTTCCATTCTATCGACTGCAACAGTTCGAGATTCCATACCACTTTCACAGGCTCGCGTTCAGGGCTCAATTCACTTAATTCAGTTGTTACTTTGTTCATCACTTCCCCCCGCTGAGGATAGTATAGCAGGTAGTTTACACTTTACCGAAAACCCGGGATCATCACTTAACTGCTCTTTTCAGTAGCGGAGACCAAGTCCCGGCACTGGTGATCAAGATGGAATACGATCTCATTGAGCTGTTTCAGGTTCAAACCAGGATTGCCGTGCATGGGGCGAGCTAAGGATTCATTTTTTTTGGGGGGGGGGAAGAGTCCTTTTTAGCTTCAAACAAATGTTGTCTTTCTTCATATTGAGTTTGCCTTTGCAGCGCGGATAGCTCTTGCAACCCCAGAAGGCCTGGCCGGTGTTCGATGCTTCCCGGGTGACCATTTTCAGGCCACAGCCCGGGCAGGTAGGTGTAGTGTAATCACCAGCGGTGGCGAGCTTGAGCAGTTCGGCGGATTTCTCTGGGGAGCGCGATTGAATCAATTTGATAAATTTAAAACCATCGATCAATGAGACTTCGGTCAGTTTGGAAAAACTCACGGCATCGTCGGTGAACGTTGAGGTGGTGACAAAATATGCCCTGCTTACTTTTGTCGCCATCATGACACCGTAAAACTCCCGTACATGCCTGACACCAACAGGATTTGACCAGGCTTTGCACTGGGCAATCGCCACCAGCGTGTCCGGCGCTTCTTTATCATAGAGCTCAATATCGATGCCGCCATCCGCGCCAAGCCGGGTATTGCGGGTAACCAGATTCATATCACTGAACAGCGCAGCACTCAGCTCTTCAAAACGCTTCCAGTCGAGCGACTGCAACATCTCCAGGCTCCAGCTGATTGCTTTTTCCCCGGCTGTGTCTGTTACATCTTTATAGGCCCAGTCCGGTTCTTCTACTTTCGATTCTAATGTTGCTTCATTCGCTTTTTTTCTATTCGGACGCGCATTGGGCGCACTACTTTGCTGAGCAGGCCAGGGTGTATGCGCAGCTCTTCTGGAGTTGAACATATCTTTCGCAAACACAATCAATGCCAGCAAGAATAAAAAAGCTGCCACATAGGGAGAGACATTTTCTGCAACCGTAACAATGGCCGTGCCCACCATTGAACCAGCTTGCCCCTGCTCAAGCGGAAACATTAAACTTAATATCTCAGGGCTAAACAGAGTGGATCCGGCAAGCATGCCACTCACCCACCAGGGCAAAGCAAACAGGATTTCTAAAGTCGATTCATTTCTTTGTCTCGCCATAACAGTTAGCCGCCTTTATTGGCGGGGGCTAGCTCCCGACACTGATGATCGAGGTGGAAGACGATCTCATTGAGCCGTTTCATATTCAAACCAGCATTGCCGTGCATGAGCTGATCCAGGGGTTCAGGCTTTTGGGGGTTGGTGACAATCACATCATAGCGGCCGCGAAGATCCACATACCAGCCGGGCACAGCGACTACAGGCTGCGCAGGTACAGACTCACCCATATAACTTTTCAACCATCTGGCCAGCCACTTGGCTTGTCGTTTGGCCTGATCAACCGGTTCGCTTTCTGAATGTTCAGGGAAATGCAGGCGTTTGCCATCAAAGACCACTTTCATGGCCCTGCTTTGATCTATAATCGTGGACTTACAGAGGGTTTTGGTCTCAATAGCAAACACACCCGCTTGATTCACCAGAATGTGATTGATATTGAATGTCTCCGTCTGAAAAGCGTGGAAGACTCTGGCTCCATTGCGCTCCAACGGTTCAAGCATCTGGCCTACGGCAATTTCGCCTTCCAGCCTCAGACGTTTATTGCTCCGCTCTCTGGACAAACGCACAATATTGAGCACGGCGTGGGCAATTGAAGCAAGTGCGAGCAGCAGGGAAAAGAGAATACTGAATGTAATCTCTTCCCAGGCCACCAGATAGAACTGGGAGAGATGGGCGCTATAACAGTAGAGCGGCGTGACAATGAGCAGCAGAATGTAACCATAGAAGCGATCATCAATGCTCTCTATCTCCTTGCGCAGGCTGTGGCCCGGCCCTCTGGGCTGTTGCTCTCGGAAAGGCCGGCGTTTGTATCTGTCTCTGAAGTTGGAACAACCGATAGCCAGCATGATCAACGTATAAAATGGCACAATCACCACGACGATGACCGATAACAGCGACAGGAACATAGGCATCAGATCACTGCCACAGCCGGCAGAGACTGCAAACAGGCAAACACGTTTCCGCGATCATAATGCCTCTTCAGCCAGCGGCATCACAGTGTCGCAATCGGGATGTTTGGTGCAGCACCAGAAGATCTCACCAAAATGCTTACCCTGCACAACCTTCTTACGCAGCATATCTGCACTGCATTCAGGACATGTTTTTTTATACACCACAGTTCGGTCCGACCTGTTGGCTGAGATCTGCTGCACTTCGATCATCTCAACGCTTTTAGCGAGTGCCGGATCACTGATCGTTAATGCAAGGCTTGTTTGTAACGAACCGATGATATCCTGATCACTGTATGCATGCTTCGCCCTGTAATGCAGTAGGGGCAGAGCGGCTGCTTCAAAGCAGTCCTGTAAAAACTGATTCACCTGAACAGGGGCAGCTTGCTGCTGATCTCTGTCACCCAGTTCGATGGCACAGATCACGTTCAGGTCTATCGGATCGCAGAGCACAAAATCGATGCGTCTGTTCTGGATTTTATGTACATATGTTTGCCACTCAGATTTTGACATGCCCTTTTGCACTTCGAGCAGATCGGCAACACGTACCTGGGCAAAAATCTCATATTGATGGCCAACTGCAGATTTCAGGGCGCGGTAAAAGATGCGTTCATCGACAGTGAAAAAATTATGTCTCTTGATATAGGGCAGTGATGCATCCACGTCATGGTCTGAACCCGCTTGTGATCGATGCTGAGCCTTGATTAGCCCAATCACCACAACGACTACTATCAGAACAATTACAAGCGCTAACAAATCCAATCTCTGCCCCTCCAAAGCTTTTTATAGGCACACAGAGAGGTTGTTCAGCACCTTCGTCAACGATCAACAATCCGGGGAGGAATGTGCCGACGAAGGTGCTGAACTCCCCCACCCCATGCAACAGCGGCATACTCTGACAGGCAAAAAATTATTCCTCATCATCAATATTGATGAAGAAACGCAATTAATTGTCACTATTTTGGATTAATCTGCATTTATTTTAGGGTCATCGGCATGATGTTGCGATTTTCCGGCATGCCCGGCATCAGCGCAGCAGTTTCTGATTGTTCTATTCTAGGTCGCTTTTCTGGCTGGAATCCTGGCGTGATTTCCGTTTCTCAACGGATCGTTTCACCGAGCTATGGGCTTTTTTTCTTACCATCATGGTTTTTCGCACCAGTGAGATCACTGCAAAGAGTGCAAAGGCCACTGTCAGATAGATCGAGAGCCCCTCTGTGGTGTAAACAATATCATTATAGATCGGCAGCCCCTCCGGGCTCTTGATGGGCGGATAGATCTGTTTGGCAATATTGGGCGCAAAAAAGGCTGTGTCAGCAAGCACTGCCCCTACCCACCAAGGCAGGGCAAAGAGAATATCTAACACCGATATGCTTTTTTCCTGAGCCATACAGAAGCTCCTGCAAGAAAACGCTGAATCAACCCGCATCTCCTTAATAGCATAGACGTAATGAATAGCGAATTAAATCCACTGTTTTTTTATGGGAACGCAGCTTGTTTGCCCGCATTATTCATAAACCGGCGTGATGATTACGCAGAGCCTTTGTTTACAACGGATTTAGAGAAGGAAGAACGTAGCCATGCTTACGGACGACCGCCGAGAAATTCGTTGTGGGCAAAGGA
>JAJFLF010000210.1 GCA_021772845.1 Mariprofundus sp. | reverse complement strand
GAATGCCTTCATCATCATCAATCAATAGTGCTTTCATGCTGTTTTATCCTCACGGTATTCTGCATCTTTTTCTGTTTTGATCTGTTCCGTCTTGATCTCTTCGGTTCTAATCAGTTCAACTCTGATCGGCAGGTGCAGGGTCATGGTTGTTCTGCCCTTGCCACTCTCCACACTTACGCGTCCGCCATGCTCCAGCATGACACGCTCAACCAATGCTAAACCCAGTCCACTGCCGCGTTGTTTGCCTGTGACATACGGTTCAAACAGCCGGTCACGTAACTCCAATGGAATCATGGCGCCATCATTGGTGATACTGATTTCCATGACCTGCCCATCATGACCTGGCAGATGCACCAGCGGAGCCATGCGTGTTTGCCATTCAATCTTGCTATCTGCTGCTTCCACCGCGTTTTGCCAGAGGTTTTCCAGTGCTTGTGTAAAGCGTGCTGCATGCAGCAGTGTATCAGGTAGGCTCGGATCAAAGGATCTGTTGACATGAATATTTTCCTGATGACAGATCACACTTTGAATCAGGCTGTGAATATTGGTCATTGTCATCTGTACTGATGCATGCGGCCCAACTTGCAGGAAGGAATCGATGCGGTCTCGAATGCGGTCGACACCGGTCAGTATCTGCACTACTGCTTCTTTGTTCGATGTGGAGAGTTCCTGTTCCGATAACCACTGGCTGGCTCCCCGCAAAGCTGCGAGTGGGTTTTTCACTTCATGTGCCATCTCCAGGGCGATACGTGCAACCGCTTCAGCCATTTCATGGCGTTTGGCGTGTTGTTCCACTTCACTGCGTCGTGCTTCGGGTACAAACAGAGCTGTTATACCATGATCGTAGAGATTCAGATGCAACGATATTGGCAGATTGCTTGAGCGGATACAGATCTGGTTGCTTGAAACACTGCCGTAGGGGGTTAAGCGGTCGAGTAGTTTTGTTATCTCTGCTTTGGGTGTGAAGAGTTCATCTAAAGATTTTCCTGCCAGTCGTTTCTCTGAATTGCCCAATGCCTCCTGCGCATACACATTGGCTTGCATGAGCTTAGCCTCTGCATCAAGCAATAGGCTTGGCAGAGGCAGGGCTGAAAGACTAACGTTATCAGGCGGCAATATGGGGCTCTGTTGTGTGCTCTAAGTGAGCATCTTCGCAGAGACTAAGGAAATAGGTCTCGGCAAAATCTAGCATCTGTTGCCAATCAGCCATGACCTGAAAATGGGAACGGAAGTCAGCTGAACCACGCAATCCTTTGCTGTACCAGATGATATGTTTGCGAGCCAGTTTTGAGGCACGGCGAATACCATGATGTTCAGCCAGATGCTGCATGTGCTCAATCACGATCGTCCAGCGTTGTTCGGCTGTCGGTCTGGTCGGTTGTGGCAGTCCCATCAGGGCGGCATAGACTTCACCCAATACCCAGGGGTTACCCTGTACAGCACGGCCTACCATCACTCCGTCACAGTTAGAGATACGAATCATCTCTCTGGCTGATTCACCATCCACAACATCACCATTACCGATGACAGGAATTGATACGGCATCTTTGGCCAGGCCAATATCTTCCCAATTGGCGTGGCCATGAAACATCTGGGCGCGTGTGCGGCCATGTACGGTTAACATCTGGATGCCGCACTCTTCTGCAATGCGCGCAATATTAGTGACGTTCTTTGAGGGCTCATCCCAGCCAGTACGAATTTTCAGGGTGACCGGTACTTCAACGGCTTTAACGACCGCTTCGAGTACACGTGCAACCAGCGCTTCATCTTTGAGCATGGCAGATCCAGCCGTCTGTTTGCAGATCTTTTTGACAGGGCAGCCCATATTAATATCTACAAAATCAGCCCCGTGGCCGACAGCCCAGCGTGCCGCTTCACTGACAAATTCAGGATCAGAACCCGCAACCTGAATCGAAGCCGGATGTTCATCATCACCAAGCTCGGCCATGCGTTCGGTGCGTTCGCGACCCATATCTACTGCGCGTGAGGCAATCATTTCGGTCACAACCAGCCCTACGCCAAAGGGTTTGCAGATGCGGCGGAAGGGTAAATCGGTAATGCCAGCCATGGGAGCCAGCACCAGCGGTACGTCGATATTGTGTTTTCCCAGAGTGAAGCCGGGTAGAAGTCGTTGATTCATCAGAGTAGATCCTATTTGTTGCCTAAAAAATGTGCAACCGTAGCGTCTACTTCAAAACTTGCACCTGTTCTGTGCAATGGTCAGCTTTGCGCCTATGGAAACTTCTGATCAAGCAAACGATACCCTGCCAATCATGCACTGGCCGAACACACATTTTATGCAGTCGGTGGCGGATCCTAAAGAGTTTCCAGATATCGATTTGCCACAGATTGCGGTGGCAGGCCACTCCAATGTGGGTAAATCCTCATTGATGAATGCACTGTTTGGTCGCAATGGTTTGGTGAAAACATCCAAGAGTCCGGGTTGTACGCGCCTGCTCAACTTGTTCGATGTTGATGATAAGTTGCTGGTTGTCGATCTGCCCGGTTATGGTTATGCCAGAGCACCTAAAAAAGAGCAGAAACGCTGGATTAATATGATCGAATCTTATCTGATCAATGCCGATCTGAAGATAGTGTTGATGTTGTTAGATATCCGTCATGGCCCGAAAGATTCTGATCTGCAACTGATAGAGTGGCTCAATGAGGGTGGGATCCGTTGGTTACCAGTGGCTACGAAGGCCGATAAACTCTCGGGCAATAAACGCAGCATACGTTTGAATGAGATGAGCGAAGCGATGGGTGGTTTGCTTAAACCTATGCCCACATCCAGCTTTAAAGGCATGGGCATTGATAAACTACGCACTGAAATTCAGAAGGAAATGCTCAGATAATTTCGTAATCTACTACCGTGCGGGCAATGGCAGCTGCTTTTACGATAGGAACAACGGCCTGATGCTCAGGATGCTGTTGATAAATCTCTAAGGCTTCACGACTTTCCAATTCTGAATAGAGCACAACATCCGCGGATTGTTCGGATTCAAGAAAATCAATGCCAACTTCAATTTTTATCAGGCCCGGAATTTTTCCATCCAGCGCTTCAAGGCACTGTTTGATGTGTGCTGCATCAGCCTTGTCTCTCAATTTCCACATGACGATATGTTTGATCATATCTCCCCCTGGTTTTAACTTCCGAGTTTATCACTCTTGAATTAAAATCATCTTCTACGTTGGAAGGGCAATGAAATCAAATGATAAAGACTACTGTTTTGTGTCGATCAGTTGACGTACGGATTGCGAAAGTTTTTCGACGGAGAAGGGTTTATGCAGGAAAAGGCTATGTGCTGGAGCCTCTTCTATATCGAAACTCTGCTCTTTGTCGTAACCTGAAGAGAAGATGATGGGGATCTCATTGTTTATTTGTCGGATAAGCTCGCCTAGTTCACTGCCATCCATTATTGGCATGACCATATCGGTAATAACAAGATCTATCTGTTCGTGTTTTTTCTTGAAGATATCCAGGGCGAGCTGTCCGTTTTCGGCTTCGAAAACCTTATATCCCAGCGATATGAGCACTTCAGATGTTGTGCTTCTTAAACTTAACTCATCATCGACCAGCAGAATGGTTTCGCCGTTTCCTTCTATGGCACTCTCTTGCTCGGCATTTGCAACAGCAGGCTTATCTGCTGACAACGGAAGATACAGGTGAAATGCTGTACCTGCATCTGAATTGCTTTCCAGATCAATATAACCAGCATGCGTTTGGATGGCACCATATACCATGGCTAGGCCGAGGCCAGTACCTTCGCCTACATTTTTTGTGGTAAAAAACGGTTCAAATATTTTT
>JAJFLF010000209.1 GCA_021772845.1 Mariprofundus sp. | reverse complement strand
GGTCGTTACCTGGTCTACTTACCGCACCTGGATCATATTGGTATCGCCAAACGCCTAGAAGAGCCGGAAGAGCGCGAACGTCTGTTGAATATCGTGACATCAATGGAGTTAAAACAGGGTGGCATCATTATTCGCACTGTTGCTGAAGGTAAAGAGGAGCCTGAACTGCGTCAGGACCTCGATTATCTGCTGCGTTTGTGGGCTGATATTGAAAAACGCTCCAAAAACTCAGCCCGTGGTTCATTGGTTCACAGTGAACTCAATCTATACCTGCGTGTCATGCGTGATTATGTCGATAGCGATATTGAAAAAATTCATATTGATTCACGCGGCGCTTATGATGCGATGAAGAAATTCGCACGCCGTTTCATGCCTGAAGTCGCTAAAAAGCTCTATTATTATCCCGGTGACCGTCCTATTTTTGACGTCTATGGTGTTGAAGCAAGCATTGAGCTCGCCCTGCAACGCCATGTACCTTTAAAATCAGGTGGTCATATTGTTATTGATCAAACCGAAGCTTTAATTGCCATCGATGTAAATTCCGGTTCTTTTGTAGGCTCCAAAAATATGGAAGAGACAGGTTTCAAAACTAACCTGGAAGCCGTTCATGAAATCGTGCACCAGCTACGTCTGCGCAATTTAGGTGGTATTATTGTCATCGACTTCATCGACATGCAGGAAGAAGAGAATAAACAGCAACTCATGGAAGTGCTTGCTGATGCGCTTAAACGCGATAAATCCAAAAACCATATTGTTCAGCTTTCAGAACTGGGCCTTGTTGAAATGACCCGAAAACGCACCCGTGAATCCCTGGGGCGAACACTGCTAACTGAATGCAGCAGCTGTCATGGTATTGGACTAGCAAAAAGTTTGAAAACTATTTGTTATCAACTGTTTCGCGAAGTGGTGGCTGAAGCCCGGGCTTATCCATGTGAAAAACTCACCGTCATCGCACATCCAGATATTATCGATCTGATGCTTGGCGAAGAAAATGAAGGTGTGCTGCAGTTGGAATCCTTTTTAGAGAAAGAAATCTCACTCGATAGTGATGATAACTTCGCCCCTGATCACTATGAAATAGTCCTGAAATAAACACGCAGTCAAACATGAAACACGCTTCTCCTCTACAGCTGTATGTGCATATCCCCTTCTGTGTGCATAAGTGCCATTACTGCGACTTTAATTCACATGAGCGCTGTGAACCTGCCTGGTCTGACTATCAACAGGCACTGATTGCAGAACTTAAACAGTGGGCTAACACCCCCATGTTTATGGGGCGAAAACTGCATACGATTTTCATCGGTGGAGGCACGCCATCACTGGCTCCCCCATCCATGATCAAAGCGATTATTGATGCTGCATCGCACTATTGTGGTATTCATAAGCATGCAGAAATTAGCATGGAAGCCAACCCAGGCACTGCCGATGCAGAGAACTTTCGTGCCTATAGAGAAGCCGGCATCAACCGTCTCTCTATCGGTGTTCAAAGCTTTGATGCTACAGAATTACGCTGGCTGGAACGTATTCACAGCGCAGATGAAGCCATACAGGCATACAACATCGCCCGTCAGGCTGGTTTTGATAATATCAATCTGGATCTGATGTATGGACTGCCCGGTCAGAGTTTGAATGGCTGGTTAAAATCATTAAAAAGAGCCATCGCACTGAAACCGGAACATCTATCCTGTTATCAACTCACGATTGAACCGCACACAAAACTGGCTGTCCGACATGCGCAAAACCCTTACGCTTTGCCCAATGATGAACATGCTCTGAGTATGTTTTTTGAAACCCGGTCACAACTCTCCGATGCAGGTTATCAGGCCTACGAAATATCCAACTTCTCCAAAGCTCAATTAAAATGCCAACACAATGACGGTTATTGGTTATACAATGATTATATTGGCATCGGAGCTGGAGCATCCGGAAAGTGGGATCAACAAGATCAGGGCATCACCCGCTATAGCAATATACGCACTCCAGAGCGCTACATTAAGTCCATTATTGAACACGGCAATGCAGTCAACAGCGAAGACAAGCTCACCGGTGAACATGCTGCTGGCGAAGCATTCTGGATTGGACTCAGGCGTAGCAGTGGCATCAATCGCACTACTTTTAAGAGGCGCTTTGATATTGACGCATGGAAGTTGTTCTCACATGAGCTACAAAAGTGGCGCAACAGCGATCAACTCGCCATCACCGATGACTTTATCTGTTTAACAGAGACCGGACTCCCGATCGCAGATGAAATTGCTGCCAGTGTATTATAAGAGAGGCGCGGCAGGATATGCCACACCTCTATATCAAGCATCCTCGCTTAATTCAGCAGCGCTTTATCACTAATAATTGTCGGCGTGATAAATATCAATAACTCATTACGATTCTTGGTTTTCTGCTTGCGTTCAAACAGTTTACCCAAGAATGGGATCGACCTTAAAAGAGGAACCCCGGTAACATTGTCGTTCATCGTTTCAGAATAGATACCGCCCAAAACAATTGTATTTCCATTTTTCACTAACAATGTTGTCGACACAGTCTTTGTAGTGATCGCTGTCGCAGTTCCTGCTGCATTCGTGATTGGCGTTCCTTTATTCACAACCAGCCGCAGAATAATTCGCTTATCAGCTGTAACTTGCGGCAATACTTCTAACTTTAATTCAGCATCCTGAAATTCAGGGGTAGTCGTTGTAACACCATTGGCTACTGATATAACATTAAATGGGATTTTCTGAACTTCCTTAATGACGGCTTTCTCTAGATTACTGGTAAATACACGCGGACTTGAAACCACTTTGATCTTGCCTTCAGTTTCAGCAGCGGAGAGTTCCAGATTAAGGTTCAGCGCTCCACTTAACGTACCAAGTGTATATCCAATGGCTCCACCAGAAGTCGCTACAGCAGCACCCAAATCTACAACATTAGTTCCCACTGCGGCACCGGAAAGGTTGTTGGTAAATTTACCAGCACCATCGTTATACGTACCACCCCACTTCACACCCAAATCACGTGAAAACGTATCCGTTGCTTCTACAATACGCGCTTCAATCAGGATTTGCGTTAATGGTTTATCCAATCTTTCAATCAAACGTTTAATATTATCCAATCGTGCCCGGGTATCAGTTACAATCAAAGTATTACTTCGTGTATCCATTAAGATAGTCCCTCGATCAGATAAAAGCTGGAGATCTCCCTGCGCTGAGCTATCAACAGAAGCGGCTGAAACGGTTCCATCTCCAGAAGTACTTGAGGCTTTCTGAATATCACCTTCAAGGATAGAGCGTACATCTTCAATGGCTGCATAACCCAACTGGAAAAACTCTGTCTGTAACGGAGCAATATTTTCCACACTCTTTTGAGCATCTTTACGGTCATCAGCATCTTTTTTCAACTGTGCCAATGGAGCAATTCTTAATACATTACCATTCTTCTCTTTACCCAAACCTTTAGCAGTGAGAATAATGTCCAGTGCCTGATCCCATGGAACATCTACCAGACGCATGGTTAATACACCCTCTACATCATCAGACATGATGATGTTCAGCTCGCTCATCTCTGCAATCAATTTCAAGGCGTTACGGATATCAATATCCTTATAGTTAAAGGTTACCTTCTGACCGGTATATATCTTTTCATCTTTGACGACTTCTTCATTAGCCTCAGCAATCGCTAACATATCAGCAGGTTTTAGTCTTACTGTTAATACATTGCCAGTTTGATAAGAGGTCACTACGGATTTCTGGCGCAAACGGGCCACGATGCGTACATCCTTATCGACTGCATAGCTGTCGATCTGTTTTAGAGGGCCCGGGAAAGCACGAACATCCTGGGTACGCTCCTGACCAGGGGCCAGTTGAGCCTGTTTCAAATCAATGATGACTTTTCCATCTTTTTCCTGCAAATTAACAATGGGGTTCGTGCCATCAGTACGAATCACCAGATGGGCGATACGATCTTCTGGCTGAAAGTCTATCGCTTCAACAATCATCGCTCCAGCTCGGGCAACAGGTTTAACCTTGCCAAATCTGACCACCATCTCATTCGTGCTCGCATCAATCTGATGCTCAGTTCCCGCACCAGCAAGTAAGGCTACAACCAGACGCATGCGCCCATCTGTAGCACCAATCGCAACATGATTCAAACGCTGTGCAGTATAGGTGTAATACTCTTTTGGCAGACTGGATTTACCACCCCAGAAATCTATTACCATGGTAGTTCCATCACTACTCAATAGCGCGTTGTGATTCGCATCCATATGCTGACCACGTAAAATCAATTCAGTGACATTACCCCGATCACGCACTTCAATATCTTGCAACAGTGTGCCATCAGCACTTTTGGAAGCTACAACCAGACCTGAAAATTTAACCAGCAAATCATTACCTTTTTCACTGATTTCATATTCTGTACCGTTCGCCAAACCCACTTCAATACGAACCCCGTTACTATCCTGAATAGGAACGATATTTTCGATACTGCCACCACCTGGCATGGGATTTACACCTTTAGACAAACTTGCATTCGGAAAACTCACCACCAGTCGACTCGGCCCTTCCAGATTAAACACCTGATATTCAGCCGCTTCATCCATGACAATACGGAGATTGTCACCTGATTGATCAGAAAGTAACTGCAGACTTCCAATCGTTGCTGCCTGCGCCAACAAACCCTGCCCACAACACAAACATAGCATCACCGCCACACTCAATAGATAACGCAACGTTGATTGTTGACCATTTACAATATTATTCATGATTCGTCTCATTCATGTCCCCCGGACGCATCTAAACGTTGAAATATTCATATTCATTTACGCTGCCCTTTACGTCCTTTTTTAGCTTGCGCTTCGACAAACCGATACGTCACTGCCAACCCTTTCACCGACAATTCTCCTGCCGTCTCACCGGGTGTTAGCCTCATGTTTTTCACATCCACAATACGCGGCATCTCTCCAACCCGTTTCAAAAAGGTTAACAACTGACGAAAACTACCCGATATAAGAAACTTCACAGGCACTTCAGCATAAATCAACTTGCTCACTTCTTTACCCGGTTTAAATGTCTTAAACTCAAGACCGGAATCTTTACCAGCCCACGACACATTTTCCAAAAGATCCGGAATTTGAGACTTTCTAGGCAACATATTCAATGCAACTTTCAACTGCGTCTCGAGCTTCGCATACTCTTTTTGTTTGCGCGGCAGATCATGTGCCAAGTGTTGATTCCTCTGCAACATCTTCTTCTGGAACTGCATAGCTGTTTGCTGTTTTGTGATCGATTCCTGCAACGGCGTCCAACCCATGTAAAAATATCCTGCAACGATCACCGCAAATGCCGCCAATAGAAACAACAGCTTATGCCACAATGGCAAAGGCAGCATAGGACGCAGTGACTCATAGATCGAAAGCTTCAGCGAATCAAACATCAGGATCTCTTCCCGTTTGTAGCATTAGATGCTTCGGACTTCTTCACTTCATCACGCGCCAGAGTCAGACTAAAACGACGCAATGGCAAACCATCCTTCACAACCCGTGTGATTTCGCCCAAACGAACATTCGAAAAAATTGTAGATTTATCCAATTTGCGCATGAAATTCGCTACAGCCTTATTACTTTCAGCCAAGCCGGACAACTTAATATCTTGTCCTTTATCAGAGACATAATCGAGCCAGACATTTTGCGGTATCATCGTAGCTATTGTATTCAGCGTATGAAGAGAATGGAAACGTCCCTCTTGCAAGTCATCCACAATATCCAATTTACGTTCAACATTACTACGCAAGCTATCTAAATCTTTAATTTTACCAATTTTCTTTTTCAAATCTGTATTCTGTTGTTGCAGTACAATGGTCTGCTCTTTCAGATCAGCCAGTTGTAAAGAAGCCATGGTATGCAATCCCAGACCAAGTAATGCCGCCAGTACAAGCACAGCAATAAAAGCACTGAGATGCTGAGCAATCTGGGATTGGCGACGGGCCGTCCGGTAGGGAATAAGATTAATACGAATCATGTGTCATAATTCCGTAATGCCAATCCAATCGGCACCATCATCATCGGACCTAAAGCGCGTTCGTCTTGCACATTGAATTTACGCGATGAAATCTTAATATTTTGTAATGGATTGAGAATGGCAGTATCAATACCCAATCGCTGTTCCAGTTCAGTGGTGATATTCGGCAATAACGCACAACCACCACTTAAGAATAGTTTGCGCACTGGAAATTCCGCTCGACTGGCTGAATAGAAATCCAGTGAGCGCACCAGTTCAGATGTCAGTCCAACATAAAAATGTTCGAGCGCATCAGCATGAATATCGGAAAAGTTATCGATTTTTAGCTGCTCGGCATTGTGGTAACTCATATTATGCGCTTTCTGAATTTCTTCAGTTAAATTTTGACCACCGTAAAACTGATCGCGCACAAAAGCCATTCGCCCATCAATAAGCACATTGATATTCATCATATTAGCACCGATATTTATCAGCGCATTTACTTCTGCATCTTCATCCGGCAACAGATGTTCAGACTCATTGACTACAGAATGTTCATCAGTGATTTCAGCAGCATTTTCCAAAGCAAACACACCACAGTCTACAACCTTTGCATGCAAGCCTGCTTCATTGAGAACAAGTTGATAATCTTCAATCACTTCACGTTTACATGCAACCAGAACCACATCCATCATTTCTGGATCATCTGCGGAAATACCCTGAATAAAAAAGTCCAGAAACACATCATCCACATCATAAGGTACATGTTGATCGGCCTCGAACTCAATCTGTGCTTCAAGATCAAATTCAGTCGTTGCAGCCACTTGAATAGTTTTAATAATGACCGCATTACCTGACACCGCTAACGCCACATTTTTAGTAGCAGGTTTGGCCAGTTTGACTGCTTCAATCAAGGCATTGGAAACGGCAGTGGAATCAATAATAGTATTTTCAACAATCGCATCACGTGGCAACGCCACCTTAGCCATTGAAGTCAACTCATAACCAGAACGGACCTTGTTTAATTCCACCAACTTAATGCCAGTAGAACTAATGTCGATTCCCATCACACCCTCAGACTTGTTTGAAAAAAAGGACACTTACCCTCCGTGGTTTAAGCTTTACTGACACAAACTCATGCAAGTTATCTTATTATAAGCAATTAAGTCAAGTTTACCTTCTAATAAACAAGCGTCAATTTTTACTGTGTTTGATATGCACACCCTTCACAAATCAGTTAAGCAAAGATCAAGCCAACCCATGAAAAATAGCATCATCACCGCACTTCATTATCTTTTACAGCCAGCATGCTCTGAATAAAACCACCACACCACACCACATAAAATAAGGCAAGCTATGCACATAGTCCCCTCAAATAAAAACGATGCACATGTGGCACCGTTTTACAGATCAATATCTATTGCGCAATTTAAGAGCCACCATGAATTGTACGTAAGCTGTTCGGGATTGAAACTCCGGCAGGCCCTGGAGCT
>JAJFLF010000208.1 GCA_021772845.1 Mariprofundus sp. | reverse complement strand
GTGCTGGATGAACCGACCAATGATCTGGATATCGGCACATTAACTGTGTTGGAACAGGCACTGGCCAAATATGACGGCACCGTGATTGTGGTCTCCCATGACCGTGCGTTTATGGATCGGGTAGCATCGCGTGTGTTGGCTTTTGAAGGCGATGGTCTAATCATTCCAATCGAAGGCGGCTATTCTGATTATCTGGCCTGGAAAACGCGCAGAAACGAAGAGAAAGAATTAGAACGGGTGGCGGCTAAACCTAAAAAGATTGTGGCAGCAGCGCCCAAACAGGAAAAGAAAAAGAAAAAACTGAGCTACAAAGACCAGTCTGAACTGGATAACCTGCCGCTTCAAATTGAAAGTATGGAAGCAGAAAAAGTCGAGATCGAAGCCCGCTTCTGTGACGCTGATTATTTCACCACCAATCCCGAAGCCTTTCAGGCAGATCAGTCACGCTTAAGCGACATAGAGTCCAAACTCGAAACGTCATATGCCCGCTGGGAAGAGATCGAAGCCAAACAAGAAGCGTTGGATTCATAAGCCTGTTTATTAGCCACAAATAACAACCTTACCTTTTTTTGTACCTACATCTCCGCATTGCATATTGGAAAAGACTGACTTTTCCGGTATAGTATTCTGTTGAACTTTTAATACAGCGACATGTGTGATTGGGATGGAGCTATTATGAGATACTTAATGCTTTCATGGACGGGCCTGGCTCTCCTTTGTTTTAGTTTTCCAGCTATGGCCGCTGATGTGAGTACGCTTGTCAGTCAGGCCAAAGAACAGCTTAATACTCAGGCCTATGATGCTGCTGAGATGACATTAAATCGGGCACTGTCCATGAAGAAGAAGCACTTGGAAGCTCGTTTTCTGCTGGCTCGCATATCTGAACTGCGGGGAGATTATCGAAAAGCCATCAAACGTTATAAATACCTGCTTTTACTGAATTCGAAACATGTGGGCGCATTGGCTGGTCTGGCTCACGCTGAGGAGAAACTTGGCCATCATGAAAAAGCTAAGAGCGCTTTTATTCGTGCATTTAAAATGGAGCCTGATCAGTGGAAATGGCTTTTTGAGGTTGTGCGAATCGATATGGATAACCGGCGCTATCGCCGGGGTGTTGAAAAGAGGCTGAAGAAGCTGATTAAAGCGAAATATAGGGAACAGGAATCGTTGCAGTATCTCATCAAGCTGTATCATGCTGAGGGCATTAAATATAAAGCGAAGAAGTATGAAAAAATACTGGAAAGAGCAGGGGGAGAGATAGCCCCTAGTAATATAGCGCAAAATTCGATTCAGCCGGTAAGAATGAAGTCTATGCAGCCTCGGCCTAAAGGAGAGGCGAAGAGTCAAAACGCTGCTGAACTGGAGCGCCAATTTTCACGATTGCACCAGAGGTGTGTCGAACTGATCTCCAAAAATAAGTTGTCTGAAGCTGAGCATGTCTTAGCCAGAATCACTGATCTAATTAGCCGAAATCCCGATTCAGAAGCCACGTTAAATGGAATAGATCCATTGATCGGTGACGCAAGAATATGGCAGGGGCGTGATAACCTGCAGATGCGCTTTCTGATTCAGTGGAGCAATGTTTCCGGTAGTTCACGCATGTTGAAAGCGTATCTGATCGCCAAGAGATCCACTCTAGTTTACCGGGTCGGTTTTGCAGAGGAGGGCATGATGCTTTTTAACAAAGCCTCTGATCTGGATGCCTATGCTCTGTGGAAAAAAGAGATCCACCTTTACATGGATCAGCCGCAATCCTTTGCCTATTTGAAGGAGGGCATGCCACTCGCTCTTGTTGGTGAGATGCTGAGAAAGGGGGCAGATCAACTGAACAGTGATAATCCCGATAAGCTTCGCATACTGGTGGATTATGCGCGATTTGCCTCTGTAGCAGGCCATCCTGCACTGGCTATGCAGGCTCTACGCCATATCAGACAACATTTTCCTGAGTTAGATCAGCAGCAGAGAGCAAGAGTGAGCATGGTTGAAGCATTGGCTCAGGCTGCTCAGGGTAGAATCGATGTTGCATACAAAACATTGATCACTTTTGGTTTGATACCACAATCTGTGTCGAAGTGGGTGACGGGCAATGAGGCGCGCCTTTTTGCACCGCTATATCGGGACAGGCGCAAACTCTCGTTTGTATTGGGTATTGAGAGCTCAGCGCTACCCAAATCGGTGCAAGCATATCCTTCATCACAGGCTTATCCTGATCTCTATGGCAATATGAAAATACCACCTGCCGCACCAAAGATTGGTCTGCCCTCAACACGATCACCTGCTGCTACAACTGCCGCACCACCATTTACACCACGCCATGTAACCCCAGCCCCATCTAGTTCGGGTGATGGGGATATGTTGATTCTCGAGTAAAACATGTTGAATTTACTTAGAGCAGTGCAGCTAAAACAGTTGGTATTATGCATTTCTCTGAGTCTGCTTGTATCTTGTTCCCTCTTTTCACTGCTGCCTGAGCCTGCTTTTGCAGCCGATAAGTTCTTCTCTACCCTGACCAACTCTGGAGAAGATAAAGGCAAAGCCGAAGAGTCTGTTCTCCCGCCTGAAGAGGATCGGGATTTTCTCCAGATCAAACAATTCAAACCGACCTCCTTGCAGTGGTTCATCGCACGTAACCTTGAAGCAGTTCATATGGGTGATATGCATCCCAAAGATTTTTTTAAAGAATTAGCAAAACATGGTGGAACCATGTTTGATGTCATGGAAGTGAAAACTACCGTTGAAAAGCTCTCGGGTAAGAGTGGTTTGATAGAGTTGCTGGGTGAGCGTTATAACGCAGGTGGTTCCATAGCAGAAAAGATACTTCTCACATGGCGTCGGGAGATGGTGGAGGAAGGCATCAGGGATGCGTGCCGGAAGACAGGGGGCGATGCTCTTGCCAAATACGGCGGTGTTTTATTGGCCAAGATTGGGGCATGGGCCAATCAGGACGTTCATGCTCTGACCGTTGCGGGAGATATTGACTTCAGTTTTGTAGGGCTAGATGACGCGGTATTACGGACGTTAAATAATCATTTTACTGAGTTTATTCATAAGGTTACCGGCGGATTAGCTCCGGATGCGTTTGATACAGTCTCTACACGTCATGGTAAAGCCGAGCATTATGTCTATGTCGGAGCACATGGTGCTGAATTTGGACGGGCGGCAATGATCGAGGGTAAGCTCTACCCGCTCTCAACAGGTGGACCTGGTAGAGGTTTGTCTGGCGAAGCAGAAATTGAACGCTTGCTCGTATTATCAGAGGCCAATGATGATTATAAGAAGAGCGTTGCCGATTCGGATAAGATTTCGCTAGCTCAACATAGTACGGAACCGGGCCTTTCGATGGAGATGATACGCCATTTTGAGGGAGATATTGTCAAAGGGAAAAAGAGATTCGGGCCGATGGAGCTATTTGTGAAATCAGCCAAGTATCTTAATCGAAGTGATAAGTCTGCCAGCACTGATTTGGGTCGGGATACATCTAAGGATAAGAAACTATCTCAGCTGGCGCATGATCTGGTGATACTTAAAAACGAAAAAAGCCCCGATGCCAGTAAGATTCTGGCTCGTATTGAAGCACATTTCGGACAAGGCATGCTGCCATACGAGGCTGATGTACGTCCCACAGCAAACGGGCAACTCAAGGCTGTGGTGAAGGCTAATGATAAGTTGTTGCAGACTCTCTTCAGCGAGGTGCGCGCTGCCATGTGGCATAACGCCCAAACCGTTTTTGATTCGAAATACACAACCATGAAAACCGAATTTGACGAGCTGAAACAGATTATGGAGGACGCTAAGAAGAGAGGCGGTGATCCCGATAAACCAACACAGATGCGTATTGATAATTTAAAAAAAGATCTAGAGACAGTGAAGCAGATGGTGGAGGTCGAATATAAGGTATTTAAACATGATAAACTGGCTGTTTCCGGGGAGATCAAGAAAACCAAAAAACAGGTGGATAAACTGATCAAAGCATTGGATAAAGAGCTTGGTGCCAGTGGGCCGCGCAGGGCTCCGCTGGATGTGAAGAAACAGCTTGAATATCTCAGGAAACTTGCAACCGAGGGTGGGCCGGAAGCACTCAAAATAGCCTCCGCACACGCCATACGCAGTACCATGAGAATGATGAGTAGTGCTGATGAAGCCACCTTAGGTCGGGTCGATACGGTTCTTGATTTTATGGATCAAAAATTATTGGGGCACCTGCGTGGAGACGAGAGTTTTGAAGCCTTTTTAGAGGATTATCAGAAAACAAAAAATGCGATGGAGCAGCCGGATACAATTTCGACAGGAAAAAGATCTTCCAAGCTAGGTAAGTTAACACAGATCAGTACTGATTTTACGAACAGGGCGAATAAACGCTTAGCCGAGGTCCAGTTCAAAATGAATAGCCGCTGGCATAACAGCCTGGTGGGTAGAGGGGTTAAGGGGGTGAATGTCGGTTTCTCAGATCATCTGGCTAGAAGTGCGCCGGATCGTATGGCGGTGAAAGCGATTGGTCGCATTAATCTGATTATGGAACTGGATGCGTATTACGACTCATTCAATAAGAAGGGGTGGGAGGGATTAGCGGTTGAGGTTATCCGGCGTCGTGTGCCGGGTTTCTCTACGCTCGATCATGCTATTCAGGGAAACTACCTGTTGGCAACGTGGGACCTCACCACAACTATTGTGCCTCCGTTTGCACTGGCAGAGGCCGCTGTGAGCCTAGGCATGGTGGCAGCAGAGACCGGCGTGAACCTCTACTGGTCTACGGAGCTGACACTCTATGTGGATGAGCTGTACGACCATGCCACCTTTAAACTGATCAGCAAAGGTAAAACTACCCGTTATGGCCAAGGCAAGGTAGGCGACTGGAAGCTGGTGAAGGTTCGTATCAAGGGGAAGGTGATTGTTATTGAAGATTATCTGGCCCAAAGCCGCAATGTTATTCAGATGTATCAGGATGATATTAAAAAGCGACTTGAAGATCGTGAGTACCATGACTACACCTTTGGTATTTCAGGTGTCTATGATGAAGAGCAGATTCTACGCAGCAATCTGCGCGATAAAGACCCTATGCTGGTGATGTTGGATGGACTGATTAAAGGCAAATATATCGGCGAGAAAACCAGGAGGCACTTCCGGGACAAGAGTTGGGCGCGTTGGGCGATGGTGAAACATCTATTTATCAAACGCATGATTGAGGATTTGGAAAAACGAAAACAGGCTGAGCTGGCCATCGATATGGGGCAGGTGAAGGAGATCAGAAAGGAGCTGTTCAGGGTCTTGAGGGCGTTGAAAATCCGGAAAGAGGCGATCAGAAACCTGACCAGTGAGACAGGCAACACTCTTGTTGGAAAAGCAAGAGATGCACTTACCTGGTTGGTGGATGTGAAACGCACTCAGATGGATCAGGGCTGGAATGAAACGGACTATGTCAAAGCCACAAAGGTGATCCTGCGTTATACTGAAAAATACACAGCTATTCTAAATCTGCGTGGACAATTGGAGGGCGCATTTGCTGGTGGAAAGCCGATAGATCAGGGGCTCAGGGTGTTGACCGGGCCGGTACTGCTTGCTGCCCAGGCTGAGAGTGATGAAAAGATTGCAGAGAGAGAAATCGAGCAGTTTAAGAAGATCAGACGAGAGCTTCATCAGGAGCTGATAACAATCAAACAAGAGGCGCTTCCAGATTCAGAGCTGGATAGTGAGTTTGATGAGCAGATGTTTTCCAAAATCTATTTTCATGATATCTGGTGGGCTGAGTGGCAGCGTTTTTTCAGTTTGAGTCATGGCAATGATGCGCAGCAGAACAAGGCGCTCAAGCGTGCTCGTTACCATGGCGAGCATCGCAAAAAACTGCTGGTCGAATTCAAAGAATACTATCTCTCCCGCAAGCTGGATGCGTTCACAATCAAGGGCTATCTGGATGCGTCCGGTGAGGCGATTGCTGCAGCTGTTGTACCTACTGGTAAAATGGTCAAGTTTCAGACTACGGTGCCATATGCATCGGAATATCCTGCTCGCCGACGCGGTTTGAGCTGGACATTCATCTCCATGGATAATCGGGAGCTGCTCTCCCAAACATGCAACTATGATGAGCAGGGGCAAACCATATCCGGTTCTGCTTCCGCCTGTGAGACACAGAGTGGGGTGAATTATCAGGCCATGTTTAGATTTGAGATCAAGGATGTTGAGAGCGGAAAATATCGGGTCTCTTTGCGCCATTATCTGCTGGAAGAGACGGAAATATCTGTTTCATCGCATCTGGACTTTAAAGTGCAATCGCAGCGCGTGGAGCTGGCTCCGTTAAAGGTTGAGGCGAGCATGGCTGGTGGAGGAGGGATCAGTGAAGCGATAATCGCAGGTGATGTTGTGCTATTCAGTGCTGTTGCCGCACTGGCTGAATCAGAAGAGAAACTGGCTGTGCGAAGGTCATTGACGTGGCGATTGAGTAGTCCGGATGGCGTGGAGATATTTGTCAAAACATGTCGTTATGCTGACGATGGTCTATTGCTATCGGGTTCAGACTCGCGCTGTGTAGGACAGAGTGGCAGCGATTATCAGGCTAGGTTGAAATATAAGATGAGAAATATGAAGTCGGGCCGTTATAGCATCGCACTCAAACATGCTCTGATTGATAATCCTGATATATCTGTTTCTGATCAGCTTCTGTTGCCGGTTCAGGCGCAGGAGATAAAACTATCTGAATTCAAAATTGTCGGATTGATGCATGGCGGTGGCGAGATTCATGGGACAGTCAGTGATGGTGATGAACTCAGTTTTGAGGCTGAGGTGCCCCATCCTGAATTTGAGCCTGCTGTGATGAGTGAGCTCATCTGGCAATTTTTTGATGCTAGCGGCAATGAAAAGAGCAAATTGCGCAAACGTTCTCAGGTCGCCGAATCCGGTAAAAAAGTAAAATATACTTATGGTCCAATTCGGGTGAATGCCGAATCACTTAAGAATGGGGTATATAA
>JAJFLF010000207.1 GCA_021772845.1 Mariprofundus sp. | reverse complement strand
CTATCCACCCAAATATCACCATCATGGGCATCGACAATGCGTTTACAAATAGCCAGGCCCAAACCTGCACCATCACCATCTTTACGGCATCGGGCATCATCGGCGCGATAAAAGCGGTCAAACAGGCGCTTCTGCTGTTTTTCTGCAATGCCCTGCCCTTCATCGCGAATACAGATAATCGCTGAATTTCCTTCTGATCTGGCGGAGAGTAAAATGCTCGATTTTTCGGGCGCATGTTTGAATGCATTGGAGAGTAGATTCATCACAGTGCGCTCAATCTGGTTTGCCTCTCCCATCATGATGAGATCATCTTCGATTTGCATATCGAGATTAATCTGCTGAGAGTCGAAAAGAATCAGATGTTGCTGTCCCACCTCTTGCAGTAACAGCGACAGATCCACTGATGTTTGCACTACTTCAAATTGACCGGCTTCAGCACGTGCTAGTGTGAGCAGGTCATTCACAATGCGTTGAATGCGATCAATCGTGCCAAGCTGCTGTTGTAATATCTGTTGATACTCCTCTTCACTGCGCGGATGACGCAACGCGACTTCAATCTCACCTTTCAGAATGGTGAGTGGAAGACGCAATTCATGCGAGGCATCGGCAGTAAAACGTTTTTGCGCTTTAAAACTGGTCTCAAGGTCGGTAAACATTTTATTCAATACGCGAACTAGAATTTGAATCTCTTTATCCTGAGACTTGGATTTCAGGCGCCTGGATAGATCACCTGCCGCCACACCACGTGCTGTTGTGGTGATTTCCTGAATGGGTTCCAAGGCGCGTTTGGCCATATAATAACCAGCTACGGCACTGATAATGATAGAGATAAGGCCAAGAATACCACCAACCACATATAAAATATTAAATACTGCGCGAATATCTGCCGTACTGTGACCGAGTAACAGCGTAGCGGTGATATGGCCTCCTTTGTGAATGGGGAATGCGACCACGCGGATATTTGATTTATTTAACAGTGATTTTGTTGAAGCGAAAGAGGGTGTGCCAGCACTAAAGGTGTGTGCGAGTGCACGGCTGACATCATTACCGCCTTTATCAATAAGTGAGATATTGGCACTGAACAGGATCAGTCCGTTGGCACCAACCAACTGAATGGGCCCATGAAAGTGGTCGGCATAGGTTCCCAGATGACCTGACCAGAAATAAAATGGAGAACCTTCCAGTTCATTCACCAGGGTTCCGGCTTGCGTCATCAGTTGTTCATCGACTTCATGGTAAATACGGTTGGATAACACATTGTACAGCACCACTGCTGCAAACAATAAAATACTGAGTTCTAGGGTAATGTAGAGCATAGCCAGTCGACCGCGAAAGGTGCGAAAAACATTAGAACGTAACCAGTGAAGAATGCTCATAGGATTACTACTCAAAACGGATGTTTGTCAGCGCTGATGAAGCGTGTGTAAACATAACACTGTTATTGATCCGGTCACGCCGGTGGTGAGTTGTCGCTAAGCAGATAACCTTGACCACGCAAGGTGTGCAGTAGTGCTATGTCATGGCCCTTATCGATTTTAGAGCGCAAATGACTGACATATACATCAATCACATTACTTTCCGGATCGAAATTCATGTCCCAGACATGCTCACCAATCAGGGTGCGGGACAATACCTTGTCGGGATTACGCAGTAGATATTCCAACAGGGCATATTCTTTAGTGGTTAGACGAATTGGTGTGTTATTGCGTGTTACACGGCGACTGATCGGATCGAGAAACAGATCGGCCATACTGAGTACCGGGGACTTGTTGTCAGATTGACGGCGCAACAGCGCACGAACGCGTGCAAGCAGTTCTTCAAATGCAAATGGTTTAGGCAGATAGTCATCAGCACCGGCATCAAGCCCACGTACTTTATCCTCGACAGAGTCTCGTGCAGTTAACATCAAAACGGGTGTCGCAACGCCTGAGGCGCGTAATTCACGGCATACCACAATGCCATTTTTTTTCGGCAGCATAAGGTCCAGAATGATCAGGTCATAATCATTGACCTCGGCCAAAAATTCCCCATCTTCTCCATCATAAGAGACATCAACAGCGTGCCCCTCTTCCTTTAAACCTTTTTGAATAAAGTGGGCAACACGCTCTTCATCTTCAACAACCAGAATCTTCATGCGGCTTACTGTAGCATTGATGGATAGTGTGCGTGAAGGATTATTCAGTGTGGAGGTTCAGCATGGATTATAAAGTGATCAAAAAAGAACGTGTGTATCAGGGCTTTTTTGGCATGGATGAATATGTGCTTGAGCATGATCGATTTGATGGTGGGTCGTTACAAGTGAAACGCGAAAATATGGAACGCGGGGATGCAGCAGCACTGTTATTATATGACCCTAAAGCCGATGAAGTGCTGCTTTTGGAGCAATTCCGTATTGGCCCTGCTGCACGAGATGACAATCCATGGTTGATCGAAATTGTTGCAGGCATGCTTGATGCAGGAGAAACAGCCGAGCAGGCCGCAATTCGGGAAGCAGAGGAAGAGGCCGGTTTTGTTCCCTCTAAGGTTTCGTTTTTAGGTCGCTATTATACGACACCGGGAGCGTGTTCTGAGCGCATCGATCTTTTTCTGGGGCTGGTAGATAAAAATCATCCGGTGAATGAAGGTGGGGGCTGTGATGATGAGCAGGAAGATATTCGCATGCTTTGGGTTTCACGTGAAACAGCTTTAGATATGTTGGCGGAAGGAAAAGTTGCTTCCGGCGCACCGATGTTGGCGTTGATGCTGGCTTTTGGATGGAAGGGTGTGGTTGATTTATAAATCAATATCGCATGCTTGATTACAGGCAGTAGGCTTTTACTGTTCTGAAAACTTATTAACAGGGATCTATATGTTTAAAACCAATGAATATTTTGATGGAAAAGTAAAATCGATCGCGTTTGAAACGGCTACCGGGCCAGCTACTATCGGTGTGATGGCAGCAGGCGATTATGAATTTGGCACGGCAACAAAAGAGATCATGTCGGTCACCTCTGGTCAGCTGGATGTTAAACTGCCGGGTTCAAGCGAATGGGTTGCATACAACACAGGTGAAAATTTTGTTGTTGAAAAAGATAACACTTTTGCCGTGCGTGTAATCGGCCAGACCGCTTATCTTTGTCTCTATTTATAAGGGCTATGCATTGTTTATGCGCGTGAGCACATGAAGGGTATGTTCTTTAATGTAGCACTTGCAAGCCTCAGCCATTGTTGGGGCAATGATTTATCTGTGTTGCAGCCAGGTGGGAGTAAGGATCGAAATAAAAGTCTATGACGGTTTTATTCATGCTGAGCAATGTATCCCTCAGGCCTGATGGCCACGGTATTTGTTATTTCAGTGCACACCTTTCCATCATCACGCACATAGGTCATGTTGAAACATGGTGTAGAGCGACCGTGATCCTCCAGTTCCTGGCGAATGGTCTGTTCAGTCTCTTCATCAAAATCAAAGCATAAGGTCAGATGCGAGCTGCCAACACGAATAAAATGAATATCCAGTTTTTTGGTGGCGATGCGGTAGCCGGGAAACCTTTTCAAACAGGCCAATGCCGGTATGGGATCAGCTAGACTGGCCTGATAACCCCCATACATATTGCCGGCAGCATTGGCCGATGCCCAGTTCAGAGGTAATCGGATGCGTAACATGCTCCAGTCATCTGCTATAGCGATTACTTTGATGCGCATCAGAAAAAAAGGCGGGAACAATTCAATGCGTCGCCTCTCTGAAAGAAATGTGAGTTTATTCAACAGATGTAGACTACTGCGCACAAATCCTCCGAGTACCCTTGAAATGCTTATGTTGCCAGCTGAGGTATGTCGATACAAACCAAGTCAGTGTATGCGCTCGTTCAGTTGGTTATTCACCGTACATGGCCTACCGTTCTTCAAAGCATTGTCTTTATCTTATCTACAGCTTGTTTATGATCGACTCAATCATGAGAAGGTGTCTTTTTTCATCAATATTGATGATGAAACTTAGCGCTTTAACAATCAGCATCGGGCTGGTTCGGATGAGATCAAGTCGGAGACTATGGATGGGCGGGAGTTATAGATGTTAAAATGGTTGCTGTGTTTACTACTCGTCTCATGTGGCATGCAAGAAAGTACACATGATTTGAATGCAGTAGCAGATCAAAAAAAGAGGCTTACACATGGCACGCAAGCTTATGTAGAAGGTCAGTTATTGCTGGTGTTTTCTCCAAGTGTGACGGAGCAGCAAGCAAGAGTGCGTATTACAGATCTGGGTGGTTCTATTATTCGGTATATTCCACAACAGCGCTTTTATCAGGTGCAATTGGCTAACGGTTTGAGAGCAGAGGATGAAATGATGAAATATCAGCAGTTGCGTGGTGTGGAATCTGTCGGGTTTAACTATAAGAGAAGATTACGATGAATGAGAAGGCCTTAAAGATGAGATCTTTCAAGGCGATGCTATCTGTGCTGGTGATAGCGCTCATGCCATTGTATGCAATAGCCGCAACATCAGTGCATGCGAAAGCTGAAACGAGCAGTGCTGATTACGTGCCCAATCAGATTTTGGTGAAATATAAAGCCGGAATCAGTGCAGCTGCTCGCAGTGTGAATAGGAGAAGCATGAGGGCTGCGGTGAAACAGCAGTTTTCAAAGTTTGCCGTTGAACAGTGGTCGTTGCCAGGCAATGTGAGTGTGGAAGCTGCTGTAAAGCAGTTGCAAGCCGATCCGAATATTGAATTTGCAGAACCAAACTACCGCCGCTATCCCCGTGCTATTCCGAATGACCCCAGTTTTAGTCAGCAATGGGCAATGCAAAACACAGGGCAAACGATTAATGGTGCCGTTGTGGGTGCTGCCAATGCAGATATGAATCTGGTGACAGCATGGAATACCACAACGGGTAGTGCCAATGTGATTGTTGCGGTGATTGATGACTCTGTAGATATCACCCACCCTGATTTGGCCACCAATATTTGGAGTAATGCGGGAGAGATAGCCGGTAACAGCATCGATGATGATGGCAATGGTTATATTGATGATGTGAACGGTTGGGATTTTCTGAACAGGGATAATGATCCGAGTGCAGACGTTGGTACAGCACAAGGGCACGGCAGCAGTGTGGCTGGCTGCATAGGAGCGGTTGGCAATAATGCTGTTGGTATTACCGGTGTAAACTGGGCTGTATCAATCATGCCGTTAAAATTTGGTTTTGATGTCGCTTCAGAATTGGCTGCGATGCAATATGCTATTGATAACGGGGCGCATATCGTCAACGCCAGTTGGGGCGGTCCACAGTATTCAATAGCAGAATCGGGTGGTATTCAGTTGTTACAGAATGCAGGGATTTTGCTCGTTGTAGCAGCAGGAAATTATGATACCAATAATGATTTTGTGCCTGATTATCCATCAAGTCTAGTGAACCCTAATATCTTGTCTGTAGCTGCAAGTACCCCTACTGATACTTTGGCTGCATGGTCACACTACGGCGCTACTTCTGTTGATGTCGCGGCACCGGGAGAAACGATTTATACCCTGGGCTCACCGATTACGGGTACGGCTTATAGCTATCTTAATGGAACATCTTTTTCATCACCCTATGTGGCAGGCATTGCCGCTTTAATCAAAGCCAATAAACCGACCGCAACATATCAGGAGATGAAAGGGCGTATTCTTGCTGCTGTTGACCCACAAGCAACGATGCAGGGTAGTTTAAGCAGTGGTGGCAGAGCCAATGCAGCCAATGCTTTGGCTGTGGCAGCTCAACCGGTGATTATGGTTCGCTCAGCCACCTGGGTTGATGGTGGCAATGGATGGCCTGATGCCGGTGAAACGTTAGATTTGAGTGTGGTATTGGAAAATGTGTGGCAAGCGGCGACGGCTGTTTCAGCCACACTGGTATCGCTTTCGCCCAATTTAAGCGTCAACAATGCCAATGCGAGTTACCCTGATCTGGCCACCTCTGCATTTGCTGCTTCAGTGGCCCCCTTTCAGGTTCAGGTGGCAGGCACGGCTACGGGCTATCAAGTGTATAAGCTGCGCCTGGATATAGCCGCTGCTGGTGGATATACGGTTAGTCGGTACTACACTATCGGGCTGGGAACGTTACAAAATGGCGTAGTATATAATGGAACGTTGATGAGCGATGTTTATGATGATGTTCAGGTCTTTCATATTGATGTTCCGGCAGGCGCAACGAACCTTAGTTTTAGCACCACTTCAGCACAGGATATCGATCTATTGGTGAATCCGACTGCTCCTGCCAAGTTTGACTATCAGCTATATAATGCTGGCGGGATCAATGCAGGCACCCTGGTTGCAGCAGGCATTACAGGATCTGAGACCATCGCAATCCCGGTGCCGACCTCAACGGGTTATTATGTGACAGTCCTTGATGCCCCACCTGCCAGTAATACCTATGCCTTTACGCTGGTGGCCACCTTTACCCCGTTAGGGGGTGTGGCGCCTGCACCTGCTGCAGTGCCTGTTGCTGCTTCAGCAGGTGGCGGCGGAGGTTGTACGATTGCTTCATCACCCACCTTTGATCCGACACTGTTGTTGTTGGTACTTATTTCGATGCTCTATTTGCGGCGTCATCACTACCGGTAATGAAGCATTCAGATAAAACAGTGATCTGTATACCGATTAGAGGCGGATGACTGATTGATCGTCTTTTTACTTGTTTTCGGCACTAGCTTTGCTTGCGTAAAAGCATGCTAAAGCGATTACACTATCAGTTTCTGTTGGTTCTCCTCCTGTTCATTGCCTGGAGTGCAGTAGCTATGCCAGCTGTCATCGTTAACGGCCTCAATATCGAGGGGCTGAAGCGAACACAAGAGGCTACGGTGCTTCGCGAACTATCGTTTAAGATGGGTACGATCTGGCAAGAAAGATTTGCTGTGAACACAGAACGCCGTTTGCGTAATCTTGGTATATTTAGTGAGGCAGTGGTTTCGCCCCCGGATAAACAGGGTGTGGTACATATTCGCGTGAAAGAGCGCTGGACATTGTGGGTGCTGCCGCAGGTAGCGCGTGCCGATAATGGTGCTTCATCGGCCTCACTTGTGGTGGATGAATATAATTTATGGGGCCTGAATCACCATGCGCGCCTGGCATATAAACGGGAGACGGGGAAAAATTTCTCTGCGCTAAAGGGCACCTCATATCAAGCTGCTTATGACTGGCGCAGGATAGCGGATTCAAAGCTGAGCATGTCAATCAGTGGTAGCTGGGGTCGTTCGTTACTGAATGTGTACGAGACTGGTATCCAGACAGCCCAGTATATGCAAACGGGTAGATCTGCCGGTATTGCTTTTTCGTATGCATTGGATGAAGTACCGAATGAAGGCTGGAGTCTGAGTACGGGGTTTTCCGGATCCAATGTGAAGTACCGTTTTATTTCAGGTCTACCCCAATATGATATCGTTGGTGAACGTGTGCGATCTGTTTCGACTGGCCTGAGTTATAGTCGAATTGATGATCATATCACCTGGCTGACAGGCCAGTCGTTGGCGTATTCATTGGCGATTGCACATAGAGGCCTTGGATCAACTATAAATAGTTATAATCATAATGCTTCATGGCGAAAATATTATACATTTTCCGGGCAAAATACGTTTAATTTGCGCCTGAATGGAGGCTTGGTCACCGGCGATGTGATGCGGGCTGGTGTATTTGATATTGGCAATCGCAATGGTCTGCGGGGTTATTATCCTGGTGAATTGCAGGGTACCCACTATCTCTACGGCACGCTTGAGGGGCGTTTTCCCGTTCGGCAAGATTCGAACTTTCAGTTGGTCGCTTTTACCGACCTGGGCAAGATTGGTGGCAAGGTGGGCACATCGGTAACACGCGGTTTAGCCGTCGGTGCAGGTGGTGGATTTCGCTGGACGCTGCGCTGGTTAGCCCGGGGCACGATTCGCGGCGATGTGGCCTATGGGGTTGCCAGCAAACGCTGGCGCTTTTATCTGGGTACCGGGCAAGCCTTCTAATCAACAGGGGCCTTTAGCCCTTGCTGTTATGCAGCCTTGTTTTACCGGAGCGGCGTTGCACATGCGCTTGCAGTTTGCGCTTGGCTGCATCGAAAGCATCGCGAATGGCAACAGTGACCGTTTCTCTCGGTTCATGTTTCACTACCAGCTCTTCACCGGGCACAGCGATGTTGATATGTACATCGAAGAGTTCGCCCCGTTTCTTGTGATGATGTGGAGCATCAATGGTCACGTGACAACTGATGATCTGGTCGCAGAAGCGCTCGAGCCTGGCTGCTTTGCGGCGGATTTTCTCCTCGTCTTCAGTGGTGAGGAAGATGTTGTGGTTTGTGATTTGCAAAGGATGTTTCATCTGTGGTCTCCTCTGTTACTGTTATAGACCATCCTGGCACTTGAGCCTTCATCAGGGAGTTCCGGGAAGATGGCATTACCTGATCAAGGTTCTACTGATGTATCATTATATACCTTTCATCACTTTCTGTATGCTCGTCTGTTTGCCTGTGCTCAGACAGTGTCGAACGGATTCCGGCGATTTACTACTTTGTGCTTATATCTCATAATCTGGATATAGTCTATGATATACAGGTATGAATGCATTAAAGAGTGAGATCACCCGCATATCCAGATGGTTCGTTGCCATTGCAATAGTCTGGACATTGCTGGTTGCTGCCTCACTGGCCTGGAACATACACATTGAATATGAACATGCCGAGACTGAAATCCTTACGAAAGCACGCGCGCATTTTAATAAAGACAAGGCGTTCAGAATGTGGGGGGCCTCGCATGGTGGTGTCTATGTACCGGTTGATGAGAGGACCCC
>JAJFLF010000206.1 GCA_021772845.1 Mariprofundus sp. | reverse complement strand
ACCGGTCAAATAACCCACCGAACCTGAAGCAAGTTGTGGTGTAGAAAACGGCGTGGGTACAAATACGCCCACATCCTGTACTTCGTAACTGGCTGCAGTCGGCATCGACATCAGGCGGAAACGGTCACCTTTTTTCAACACACCATCAACCACACGAATCAGGGCCATTGCACCCACATAGGCATCAAACCAGGAATCCACCACCAGCGCTCTGAGTGGTTCTTCATCGCGATTTTCCGGAGACGGAACATGGGCTACAATCGCCTCAAGCACATCATTGATACCTACGCCGGTTTTAGCCGATACTGGAATAGCAAAGGATGCATCCAGACCAATCACATCTTCAATTTGTCGTTTGGCTTCATCGATATCAGCACTCGGTAGATCTATTTTATTGATGATCGGAATAATTTCGAGATCGTTATCCATCGCCAAATACACATTGGCCAACGTCTGCGCTTCCACACCCTGCGCAGCATCGACAATCAATAAAGCACCTTCACAAGCCTGCAACGAACGGGAAACTTCATAGGTAAAATCCACATGGCCGGGTGTGTCGATCAGGTTCAACTGATAGATTTCACCATCCAGAGCAGTATAAATCAGCGTCGCAGTCTGCGACTTGATGGTAATACCACGCTCCTGCTCCAACTCCATTGAATCGAGCACCTGATTGGTTTTCATCTCGCGTTCAGATAGCGCACCGGTCACTTCAATCAAGCGGTCAGCCAGCGTTGACTTGCCGTGATCAATATGGGCACTAATAGAAAAGTTACGTATATGGGTTTGTTTTATCTTATTCATTGGGTCGGCAGTGTAGCGATGCCCTGTGAACAGCGCCATAAGACAATATAATATGACAACAGATCACTCTGCTTCATCTCCATAAAACTGTGCATTCGCTTTATCGAAGCTCTCTTGATAATGTTGTGCCATAGCATCATACGTGAGAAGGAATCCTGATGGGCCATGTACATATCTGCATTGAATAAATTACCACTTTTGAGTGAACTTGCTCTGGTCATTCTACTGGCCTGGATGGTCACTGGCTGGTTACTACCCCAAACCAGCTCTCAGATCTCTAACACCATAGAGAGTGTTGAAAAAACAGCAGCAGTTTTGCCCGACTTACAGTCCATGCTTGCCGTAAAACTGTTTGGCCAACCACCTCAACAGGCCAAACCTGTTGCAGCTGTTGCCCCTCGAGCCAAACCGGCAATAAAACGTCCACTGACCCTGAAATTATTGGGCACGGTTGTGGCTGGTGCTGGCTCTGCTGCCATTATCGCCATTAAACCCGGCGCAGAACAACAAGCATATTTTATCGGTGATACCATTCAAGCTGGTGTTATTCTTCAATCAGTAGAAGCCAGTTCCATCGTGGTCAATCGCGGAGGCACTCTGGAGCGCATCTCTCTTGAAGAGGGTGGCAAGCTATCTTCAAGCCCGATTGCAACGACCATCTCACCGACGACCAGCCAGCGCCCGGCCAGAAACATGAACAAAACCATGAGTAGATCCCATCTGCAAAAGCAACTGAATAATTTCCCGGCACTTTTATCACAGGCACGTGCCGTTCCGCATTTTGTAAACGGCAAGATTGGTGGATTCAGTGTCTCTAATATTGTTCCCGGTTCCCTGTATCAACAGGCAGGCCTGCTCAACGGGGACATTATTGTCAGCGTTAATGGCGAAAATATTACCGGAGCACAGCAAGCGATGAGCATCTACACCAAACTCAAAAGCTCCCCCTCACTCGATCTCGAATTGATTCGTGCAGGCAGCATGCAAAACATTCACTACAATATCCGTTGAGCTCCCTGATGAGAACCCAGACAGATAGCGATCAAAACCACCATGCATCATGGCAACAACTGCTTGCCGTTTTTATCGTCGCTCTGTTGCTGTTTATTGCGATGCGCATGCAACCGGAACCATGGATTAGCGCCCAGATCGACAAACAAACCAAACAGCATGGTGTTAACATTCATTATAACTCCCTTGAGCTGGATGGACTCACTCTGCTTGTTGATCAACTCACCATTCAATCACATCAGCTCGCCACCCCGATCAAGCTGGATAGTTTGAGCCTGAGCCCTGCATGGTCATCACTGCTTTCCGGCAATGCTGGAGCCATCATCCATGCCAACTGGAAAGGCCAACAGCTTAGTGCAGTGGTCAGTCAGCAGGGTGATATCATTGATATTCAATCATTAAACGGTGCACTGGACATAAGCACCCTGCAGCCCTTCATCGCGAAAAAACTACCGATCCCGGTTAAGGTGAGTGGTACAGCTCAAATCAGTGGTGATATCCAATTGAACGCCATCAATGGTCATCCTCGACTTGGAAAAATCCAGTTGCTTTGGAATAAAGCTGGTGTGGAAATGCCATCGATGAAGGTGCCACTGGGTGATTATGCACTTATCCTGCAGACCGATGATCTCAAACGCGCCTGGCAGTGGGATATTAATGGCGGTGACGCATTAAAACTGAGCGGCAAAGGTAATCTGAACACCTCGGCCCAAAATCCTGCCGCATGGTCCATCAACGGTATGATTCAAGCCCAGGCAGATCCAAAAGCCGTCAATCTTTCTGCCCTGTTAGGTAAGCAAAACAAACAGTTTAGAATCTCAGGAAACATCACCCAGCCACGCTTGCTGCCCCTATAAAAAGAGCTGACTGGATTAGTGTTTTTTCATGCCTTCCATGCCGCGCTCAAATACGACGGCCTGGTTTTTACCGCGGGATTTCGCGACATACATCGCGTCATCAGCGTGATTAATCAGATCATCAGGAGTTTTTGCATCTTTCGGTGCACTGGAGATGCCAACACTTGCACCAATAAAATCAATGGTGTGGCCGGCACCAAGGTATGGTTCATTCAACAGTGGGATTAATTTTTTCTCGGCGAAACAAACAGAGTCCACTTTCGGGTCAGACAACAGAATTACAAATTCATCGCCACCGAAACGGGCTACCGTCTCATGCCTGCGAACCACCGTACGCAAGCGACGCCCTACTTCTTTGATCACATCATCACCGGCCTGATGCCCGTAAAGGTCATTGGTCTGCTTGAATCCATCCAGATCCATAAAACAGACATGCAACTCACTCTTATCACGTAGAGTGCGATACACTTCAATATCAAGATGATCAAAAAACAGTTCTCGGCCAGGAATACCGCTCAGGCCATCCATAAATTGCCCTGTGACATCTATGATGGTGGATTGAACAATTTTTTCACTATTGTGCTGCAGAGATGAAAACAACTCAACACGTTTACCTGACAACGTACCGGTGACGCTCTTGATACATCCATCTTGTATCAGACGCTGCATCAGTGTCTCACCATTTTGACCAGATTGGAAGTTACTCATCTTCAAAACTTCAGTGAACAGATCGGCAAGTAACATGCCACCGAGATCTCCATACAACGCTATAGATCTATCGTTCTGATAATGAACACGAGCATCAGCAGGAGAATCTTGCCAGTGAGAACCCACAACAGGAAATGCCGCAGCTTCAGCTTCTACGTGAAAATCATCAAAATCATTCATATATAGCGAACTCCTGAAGTCAGTTGTCTGTTTATTCCGTTATTATGAAACATTCTACAAATAAGCATCTATGACCAGATACATAAGCATAAGTCATGCCTAAATAAGGTATCTACAGCAAACACTTCGCGAACAGCTGGGATATTGCCGGATCAACCGTTCATCATAAAAAGCAAACTGGATCCGTCAGCCAACTACCAACAATCACATCAAGGACTTCCCTTCCTGGGCCTTATACTTAGGCTATCGCCATGCCTGTAATCTTCAGATGGATCTTTTCCGGTTGCATGAGCCGCTCGCTATTTACCATGGCTGTGCTCTTGTCGATTTACATCATCATTGAATCCTTCGACAAAGCCCGCCATCTTGGCAGTGGGCTTAGCAGCAATCTGATGATTGAGTATATGTTGCTGAAAATCCCGTTCATGGTTTCCGAGTTCATGCCCATCATTATTCTGGTCGGAAGCAGCGTGTATCTCATTGAACTCTCTCGTCACCATGAAATGGTAGCTGTTCGAGCGGCAGGTATGGGCATCAATAAAATACTTACACCACTATTGATGGTTGCCACATTGGCTGCACTGCTCAGTTTCATTATTGGAGAGTGGGTAACACCGACCACCAATAAACGCCTGGATACCATTGAACGCGTTCATATTCAGCACAAACAAGCTCAAAAACAGGGTATTCAGTGGTTAAAAGACGGCCATCGATTTTTTCGTTTAACTCCGCTGAGCAATAGTACCTTTGCCCTGACCATGCTTGAAACAGATGCCCAGGGCAGCTGGCTGAAACGCATCGACAGCAGCAAAGCGCAATACACTAAGGGTGCATGGTTATTACATGATGTGCACATCAGCACACCGTCAACTCTTAAAGGCATGCAGATGCAGCAACATGACACATTCACCATCACATCCACAGCAGGGCCAGAAGCAACTGAACTGCCTAAACCGCGCTATATGCATGCCTCTCAACTCTATCATTACATTCAAAACCTTGAACATGCTGGTTTGAGTAACAGCGCCTATAACTACGCCCTGCATAAAAAGTTCTCGGCCCCTTTTTCCTGTCTGCTGATGGTGATATTGGCTGCAGCACTTTGTCTGCATTCAGGAGATCGAAACAGCCGCGCATCATGGGGGTTAATCCTCACTATTGCTCTGGGCCTATCCTATTACATATTGAGTAATGCCAGCTATCTACTGGCCAATAGCGAGCATTTACCAGCCTCATACGCAGCCTGGTTACCCAGCCTGGTATTTGGTGGTATTGCCATGTTTTTATTGCTCAAGAAAGAAGGCCATTAAAGCATAAAAAAAATGCTCACTTACAACTGTAAATGAGCACCAGGTTTTTCTTCAAGCTTAACAGATAAGTGACTCTATACTTTCAACAACCGTGTCACGGAAGCATGTAAATGAGGGTTTGCAGCCAGAATATCACCTTTCTCAAGATCGACCGTTGAGCCATTCAAGTCAGTAGCTAAACCACCGGCTTCCTGTACCAGCAGATAACCAGCTGCGATATCCCAGGATTTCAAACCAGCTTCCCAATAGACATCAAGGCGTCCTGCGGCGACATAAGCCAGGTCAAGGGCTGCTGAACCACCACGACGATAAGCATCCATACTGCGCATGCATACATCCATACGTTTCTGGAACAGATCAATCGAGTCGCGTTGGTAAGATGGTATACCGGATGCAAACATAGCATGATCCAGTTTCTTTTACTTGCTCACACGCAGTCTGCGACGGTTCAAAAATGCCCCACCACCGTTTCGCGCTTCAAATGTCT
>JAJFLF010000205.1 GCA_021772845.1 Mariprofundus sp. | reverse complement strand
ACAGACCCTGCATCTGGAATCCGCTCAAAAGTAATTCTCTGCGCTAATAAGCTCTAGCGTAATCATCTCCGACTCCGAATATGCCGTTCAGGGTATGACTGAGTAGATTCACAAATGGAAGAAAAATGCTGGAAAATATAGTTATTAAATCCAGAACGCTGGAAGGAAAGCAATGTTCTAGACGCAAGACACGATGTAAGCTGGCAGTGAATCAAAGGTCATACCGGTCATGGGGGAAGTGAGCGCGCCGTGGTGCTCGAAGCCAAGAGCAACGCATTCGACATAGGCATTGCTTGGCATACGCGTAAACATATGGTCGTATAGCAAACATGAAAATGATGTTTGATTTCCTACCCGTAGTACTATTTTTTGTCGTATATAAGATGGTTGATATTTATGCCGCTACCGCAGTTCTTATTGCTGCCTGCGCAGTGCAAACCATCGCTCACCGCCTTATGAGTGGTAAATTTGAAAAGTCGCATGTCATTACACTGGTTCTGGTTGCCATCTTCGGTGGGTTAACCCTTTACCTGCAAGATGAGAACTTCATCAAATGGAAACCGACCGCCATTAACTGGCTGTTTGCAGTGATATTCATTGGCTCCCAATTCATCGGTGAGAAAACTATCGTGGAGCGCATGATGGGATCTACAATCACACTACCCTCACTGGTCTGGACCAAGCTGAATCTTGCATGGGCTCTATTCTTTATCGCACTCGGCGCCATTAATATCTATGTTGCATTCGAATTCGACACAGACACCTGGGTAAATTTCAAACTATTCGGACTAATGGGATTAACCTTTGCATTTATTGTCATCCAGAGCATTTATCTCATGCCCTATCTAAAAGAAGCAACTGAAACCGATAAGTCAGACTCCTAGTTAAACCGCTTCTAACTCATTCAAAAGCCTCGCATTGCGGGGCTTTTTTTTGTACACAGATTGAATTGACTATTACTAGCGAGATCAACGCAACTTAATGTCCATGCTTTTAGCACATCAGGAGCGTTTAAATTCAACTCTAGATTCACCGCTCCGCAACCCTATAAAAAGCCGATTCAGTACGACAGAGAGGATCATCAGCACAACTACAACACACTCCTGTCTAGCTCAACCCACTGCTCTTCAGAGCCCATCTACACAGAGAACTATGGATACAGAGAACTATGGATACAGACTGCCGGACTAATTCTACTCAGCACCTATTTATTTCACCCTGCTAAGATACTTGTAAATAACACGTAACGGACATCAGTCTTAATCGAATCAATAGTTTTGCAAAAAAAAAGGCCCCGCCGAAGCGGAGCCTTTTAAATAATAGCTTTTGTTATTTAAGCAGCTTCTTCTATTTCAGCTACTGCAACCTGATCAACCAACTCGATGATTGCCATAGGAGCAGCATCACCAGCGCGGTAACCAGTTTTAATGATGCGGGTGAATCCACCAACACGATCAGAACACGCTGATGCAACATCACCGAACAGGTGATCTACGATTGGACGATAACGAAGCTTAGCAAGTGCCTGACGGCGGGCATGCAAGTCGCCACGTTTACCCAAAGAGATCAACTTTTCAGCGTAAGGACGCAACACTTTAGCTTTCGTTTCAGTTGTTTCAATGCGACCATGGGTCAACAATGCTGTTGCAAGGTTTGCCAGTAGTGCGCGACGGTGGCCAGATACCAGGCCTAGGGAACCACGATGTTTACGATGTCTCATCTGTCTTTTCCTCTTCTAATCTTCGATCAATTATTTAGTGAAACTTAAGCTTCTAGCGCTTCCGCATCATCTTGCGGTGGCCAGTTGTTTAGTTCCATACCGAGCTCAAGACCCATGTTTTCCAACACTTCTTTGATCTCATTCAACGATTTACGGCCAAAGTTTGGTGTACGCAACATTTCCTGCTCATTGCGCTGTACCAGATCTCCAACACGGAATACATCATCAGACTTCAGGCAGTTCATAGAACGAACCGACAGGTCTAAATGTTCAATTGGCTGTGCAAGCAAGGTTTCTAAACCATCGTCAGCATCTTCTTCAACAACAGCTTCATGTACTGCTGAGAAATCAACAAATACTGCCAACTGCTGTTCGAAAATAGCTGCCGCTTCGTTGATAGCCTCCTGCGGAGTCAATGAACCGTTTGTTTCAATTTCCATGATGAGCTTGTCGTAGTTGGTACGCTGACCAACACGAGCAGAATCAACACGGGTAGCAACACGGCGAATAGGTGAGAATGAAGCATCTACCAATAGAGAACCAACTGCGCGCTCTTCGATTTCACGTTCACTTGCCGCATCATAACCGCGGCCTTTTTCTACTGTCGCCTCAACTTTAAGCACACCATCATTGTTCAGATGCGCCAAAACAAGTTCAGGGTTCAAAATCATCATACCGGCTGGACACTGAATGTCGCCAGCAGTGACAATGGATGAACCTTTAACGTCAAGTGTGATAGTAGAAGCGTCATCACCTTCCATGCGAATATCAAGTTCTTTCAGCGTAAGGATGATGTCCATGACATCTTCACGTACACCCTTGATAGTATCATATTCATGCGCAACACCATCAAAAGTAACTGATGTTACAGCTGATCCTGGCAATGATGACAGTAGCATACGACGTAGACTGTTACCGATTGTAGTACCATAACCACGTTCCAATGGTTCAAATACAATCTTTGCAGATCGGCCAGGAATTTTCTCTTCAACGCTGATATTACGCGGATTAATCAATTGCATGAAAGGATCCTCAATGATTACTTAGAATATAGTTCGACAATCAGCTGTTCACGGATGTTCTGATCCAGCTGATCACGAGCTGGAAGCTCACGATATGTACCCTGACGAGTTGGAAGATCTACATCCATCCAATCAGCAGTACCACGGTTACCTGATGCTTCAGCAGCAGCAGTGATGCGAAGATGTTCTTTAGCACCATCAATAAGCTCCAAACGCGTTCCGGTAGATACACTAAGTGACGGAATGTTTGCAATCTTGCCATTCACTTTAACAAGCTTATGGCGAACAATCTGACGTGCTTCAGTACGTGAAGATGCCAGACCCATGCGATAGATAACATTGTCCAAACGTGATTCAATCAGCTGTAGCAGATTCAAACCAGTAATGCCGTCCATACGGTCAGCTTCTTTAAAATAGCTCAGGAACTGTTTTTCCTGCAGACCATAAATACGTTTTACTTTCTGCTTTTCACGCAACTGCAGACCGTAGTCAGACACCTTGGTGCGACGGTTTTGGCCGTGCATACCAGGTGCATAAGGACGACGCTCAATCGGACATTTGTCCGAGTGGCATTTGCTGCCCTTGATAAAAAGTTTTTCGCCTTCACGTCGACATAAGCGACATTTGGCTTCCAAATAACGTGCCATCTAATAAACTCCTAAACGCGGCGGCGCTTAGGCGGCCGGCATCCATTATGTGGGATCGGGGTAACATCACGAATAGTAGTTACGTTAAGGCCAACAGCGGCAATCGCACGCAATGCAGACTCACGACCACTACCTGGACCACGAACTAGTACAGAACAGTTTTTTACACCATGATCCATTGCTTTACGAGCTGCTTCTTCAGCTGCAACCTGCGCTGCAAATGGAGTGCTCTTACGTGAGCCTTTGAAGCCAGAAGCGCCGCTGGTTGCCCAGCAAATTGCGTTACCTGCATCATCAGTGAATGTAATAATTGTATTGTTAAAGCTTGCTTTGATGTGAACAACTGCGTTAGCAATATTCTTGCGGACGCGTTTCTTGTTACTGGCAGCTTTAACAGCTTTTTTAGGTGCAGCCATGCTTTATCCCCTACTTCTTCTTGCCAGCAACTGTACGGCGTGGGCCTTTAGCAGTGCGAGCATTTGTTTTACTACGCTGACCACGAACTGGAAGACCTTTACGATGGCGCAAACCACGGTAACAACCCAGATCGGTTAAACGTTTGATATTCATAGTTACTTCACGACGAAGGTCACCTTCAACATTGAAGTCCGTATCGATTACGCTACGAATTTTATCGACATCACCATCGGTCAGGTCTTTAACGCGCATTTCTGCACTGATGCCTGCCTTGGTCAAAATCTGCTTGGAACTGGTCAGACCAATACCAAAGATATATGTCAACGCAACTTCAATGCGTTTATGAGTCGGAATATTTACACCGGCAATTCGAGCCACTTGAAGCCTCCTTAACCCTGACGCTGTTTATGACGTGCATTTTCGCAAATAATACGAACTACGCCTTTACGACGAATAACACGACATTTATTACACATTTTTTTAACTGATGCTCGGACTTTCACGCCTGGCACCTCCTACAATCACTAAATCGGAAACCGATTATTTTTGTGGTAACTATTTCTCGCGGTAGCTAATACGACCACGAGACAAGTCGTAAGGTGAAATCTCCACCGTTACTTTGTCACCAGGCAGTATGCGAATATAATACTTACGCATTTTTCCGGAAATCGTGCACAATAGTTCGTGCTCATTTTCCAGCTTAACTTTAAACATAGCATTTGGAAGCTTTTCAACAACTTCCCCTGACATTTCAATAATATCTTCTTTTGCCATGCTGTGTCTCTACCACCTATATGTTTAACAAATCTATCTTAAACAATCTTTTTCAATGCAGCATACACTGCATCCATTTCACCACCTGCATCAAGCTTGAAAAAACCTTCCTGATGCTGATAGTAATCCAACAACGGTTCAGTTTGTTCCTGATACACTTTCAAACGATTGGCGATCACATCTTCACGATCATCTTCACGTTGATACAGCTCACCATTACAGCGATCGCAGCACCCTGATTTTAGGGGCGGCGAATACTGCCTATGAAATCCAAAACCGCAAGC
>JAJFLF010000204.1 GCA_021772845.1 Mariprofundus sp. | reverse complement strand
GGGTCGGCTGTGCACCACCTGTACCTGGACGCGCTGCGCCTGGACGTGCTGTGTTTGGACGATTGCCTGTGCCGGGACGATTTGCACCCGGGCGGTTTACACCTGGACGATTTACGCCAGGACGGTTTGCTCCCGCCTGGTTCCCTGCGGGACGATTGCCTGCAGGACGATTCGCACCCTGAGCATTTGCTGCACCCTGGTTAGCACCTGGCCTTGCATTTGCCGGACGGTTCGCACCTTGGCGGTTTGCTGCCTGACGATCCGCTACCGGACGGTTTGCAGCCTGCACACCACCGGATGGTCTTACTGAACTTGGAGCCACTGCCTTACGTGCAATGTCAGCAGGTTTTGCTTTCAATGTCATCGTAGCTTTAGGGGCAGGTGCTTTTGGAGTTGCTATTTTTGCCGCAGCGGGTTTCGCTACTACAGGTTTCTTAACAGCTGGCTGAGCAGGTTTCGCCACAGGTGCTTTTGCAACAGGAGCTTTCGCCTCTGCTGCTTTTTTTGCAGCTGCTTCTACTGCTTTTTCTGCGGCGGCCTTCTCTTCTGCCTGTTTAGATGCAGCTTTCTCACGGGCGACATTCGCGGCATCCTGTTTTTTCTTTTCAACCGATGCAGCTGCACGCTGGGCTGGTGTAAGTTTCTGTTTGGCAACCGGAGCAACAGGTTCTGGTGTTTTTTCAACCGCTGCTGCAGGTGCTTTGGCGTCCACCGGAGCAGGTTGAGGTGTTGCTTTGGGAGCCGCTGCATGACGACGACGAACAGCAACTTCCACCGTTCTACCTCGTCCTTCGACCTGACCACCACTACGTGATTGTCCTGCCACCATCGGGCGATTCAGGGTCAATGTTTTGCCCCCGGCGCTTTTAGGCTGCGGCTTCGATCCTGCCTTTACAGCACTACGAATTTTATTTTGGTCATCCGCATCCAGACTACTGGTCGGCCCACTCACAACCACATTGCATTGTACTGCAACGCGCTGCAGTTCAGCCGCGTCAACACCAAGTTCTTTCGCCAAATCAAGAATTCGTTTCATCTATTACCCAACACCTTTATGCGTCCATACCAGACACAATATACATTTAACTTCTTCACCGTTGCTGCCGCCGGTCCTGCAGCATTCAGCGCCACAATCGCAACATCATCACGGTCAAACATCTCACCCAGCCATCGCCGGGACTCAGCACTTACCAGCAATGACTTATTGCCTGCCTGCGCCCTTTTTTCCAATCCATCATCTGTCTGACGAACCAGAGCATCACCTGCATCCATCGCCCGCAACAGCATTATCGGCGCATTATTCCACAGTCGATGCATCACTGCATCCCTGCCTATCGATGCTGAAGAGCGCTGACGCGTTAACATGCGCTTCAATTGCTGCTGCAGTGCAGATGTTATGCGCTCTCGCAAATCATCCCACTGTGGCAATACAACCGAAAACTTCGCTTTTAATGCCTGCAAACGTTTATCATTGATACGAGAAAGACAGATCTCACTCATACAAAAATAAACACCTCTACCCGGTGCTTTTTGCTGCAAATCCGGCCAGATCACCCCTTCATCATCTATTACAAAACGCAAAACATCCTGTTTTGCTTTTGATTCACGGCAGATCAGACAACTCCTCATTGGAGATTGAGATGTCACCTGAACGTCATTCATCACTAACTCAGTCAAACCAACCGGAAGCTTGACGAGCAGCAATAATCAATGCTTCCGCCTGCTCACGACTCAAACCTTCAACATCTTCAATTTCATCTATTGCCGCATCAGCCAATGCATCCACACTGCTCATTTCACGCGCAGTAAGCTGCTCAGCAATCTCACGTGTCATACCAGCCAGATCGAGTAGTGATATTTTCGCTTCACCCTCATCTTTACCCTGTTTCAAGGCTGCGTCCAACAATGTATTGCGGGCACGATTCTGAAGTTCTTGTGCCACTTCTTCGTCCAGACCTTCAATACCTGAAATATCTTCCACTGCACAATAAGCCAGCTCATCCATGCTATAGAAACCTTCGCCAACCAATACAGCAGCAAAATCGGCATCCACATCCAGACCTTCCTGGAAGATCAAACGCGCTTTAGCCACTTCTTCATGACGACGTTCTTTCTCTTCACCGGAACTCATCAGCTCAATATTCCAACCTGACAGCTCAGATGCCAAACGCACGTTTTGACCACGACGACCAATTGCAATAGCCAGATTCTCTTCGCTAACTGCAACTTCAATGGTATTCGAAGCCTCATCAACCAATACACGTTCAATTTCAGCCGGAGCCAGCGCATTCACAACAAATGCAGCCGGATCTTCAGTCCATTCAATGATATCAATCTTTTCACCATGCAACTCATTTACGACAGCCTGCACACGAGCGCCACGCATACCTACACATGCACCAACCGGATCAACTGAAGGATCAGTCGAGATCACAGCAATCTTACTGCGTGAACCCGGATCACGGGAGATAGCCTGAATAGCCACCGTACCCTCTTGCACTTCTGGCACTTCCTGTTCAAACAGACGTAATACCATGCCTGCATCAGAACGTGAAACAAATACCAACGGCCCTTTGCTCTGATTACGTACTTCACGCAAGTAAGCTCGCACACGATCGCCCTGTCGGAACGTTTCACGCGGCAGCAGATCTTCACGGTACATCACCGCTTCACCACGACCCAGATCAACATATACATTACCACGCTCAACACGTTTCACGATACCAGTGATCAATTCGCCCACTCGTGGCTCATATTCTGCAATCACACGATCACGTTCAGCTTCACGAATCTTCTGATTAATTACCTGCTTGGCAGTCTGGGCTTCAATACGACCCAATGTAATTGGTGGCAAGGAGGAGCGGAATTCCGCACCCAACTCTGCATCTGCGTCCAACTCTTTGCCCTGTTCAAGCGTCAGGTCATTCTCTTCTTCTTCAACTTCTTCAACCACAGTGCGCACATGATACAAAGCAATTTCACCTGTTAAACGGTCAATCGATGCTTCAACCACTTTCGTGCCATAAGTCCGACGAGCTGCTGTTTTTAAAGCCTGCTCCA
>JAJFLF010000203.1 GCA_021772845.1 Mariprofundus sp. | reverse complement strand
ACTGTCGAAATATCATGGCTGTCGGTATGGTTGATTTGGGTGCTGGTATGGCAAGAAACAATGGCACTGCAACGTACTCTACTTACTGGACTATGGTGACAGGTTCTCCCATTTAAAATAAGGTAAAAAGAATCGGTAGGTTTACGATTGATTCTTGGGCTTGGGAATCATATTCATTGTTTTCAGAGTATTTTTTGTTCTCCTGGATATAATGTCTGTCGAATATGCTGTGGATAAAAATCACAAATTCTGCTGCATTTTACAGGCTGCTTATGCAGCGGAGGGTTTATGTACAAGCAGCTGATGAAATGGGAAGTGGCAGGCCTGCAAATGCTCTGGCCGCAAGATATCGAGTCGCTTCCCAGCTGGAAGGCGCTGATTTCACGCATGTTGCAGGTGAGCTTTGCCGTGGTACGCGATTTTCTTGAAGGTCAGCTTACGTTGCGCGCGATGAGTCTGGTATACACAACCTTACTGTCGCTGGTTCCACTTCTGGCACTTACATTTTCTGTGCTCAAAGGTTTTGGTGTTCAAAATCAGCTTGAACCAGCATTGATCAATACCTTATCGGCTTTGGGTGATAAGGGGACAGAAATCGCCAGACAGATTGTAGGGTTTGTTGATAATATCAAAGTAGGGGTGCTCGGTTCTCTGGGGCTGGGGATGTTGATTTATACGGTTGTTTCCCTGCTGCACAAGATTGAAAAATCCTTTAATTATATTTGGCACATTGATCAGGCCAGGCCACTGGGACAACGTTTCAGCGAATATCTGAGCGTAATTCTGGTTGGTCCAATATTAATCTTTTCTGCACTTGGCATGACAGCATCGTTGATGAGTTCCTCCGTGGTTGACGCTGTTTCAACTATGCCGTTACTTGGGCTTTTGGTGGACTCCATTGGCAAGCTCATTCCTTACGCTCTGGTAATTATTGCTTTTACGTTTGTGTACATCTTTATGCCCAACACCAAGGTGAAAGTCGGCCCTGCACTGATCGGTGGTATAGTGGCCGGTATTGCATGGGAGACAGCCGGCTGGGCATTCGGTGCTTTTGTGGTCAATTCAGGTAACTACACAGCCATCTACTCCGGTTTTGCCATCCTGATTATGTTTATGATCTGGCTGTTTGTGAGCTGGTTGATTTTGCTGCTCGGTACCAGCATCGCTTTCTATTGCCAGTATCCCGGTCACCTGGGATTGGGACGGGGTAAAACAGTTATCAGTGCCGTGATGAGAGAGAAGCTATCGGTGCTGGTGATGTTTTTTATAGGTCGCCATTATTATAATCACCAGACTGATTGGAAACTTGATGATTTGGCGCGCTGGTTGGGTGTACCACTTAATGTGACACAGGAGATAGTCGATAAACTGCATGATTGCGAATTGATCATTGCCACTGACGACGGTTCGCCGCCATATGTGCCGTCGCAGGATATGGAAACGTTGCAAACAAAGCACATTCTGGATGCGGTACGCTCAGGTGATGAGGGGGGCGGTGTGATGCCGTGGCGATTGCCACAAGAGGCAGTGGTTGATCAGATGATGCTGGCGACAGATGAGGCCATTGATCAGGCCATGGGCCAGCAAACGCTGAAGCAGATGGTACTTTCTGGTCTGGAGAGCGAAGGCAATAAAATCGATGCGAAAAAAATGATACTATAGAAATCGACAGCTCCGAGGCTTAGGCTAATGGTAAGACTCTCTTGTCATAGAAATTGGCACGGATTTAAAGGCACTGGGCTTCGTGGCGTGTGGATGTGGATAGTCAGAGAGTGTAAGTGGACGGTCATCGACACCGATAAATTCACTGCATCGTTTAAGACCATGCTATCGGCGCATAACCTATCACTATGCAAAATAGAGCGTAAAATAATGGGTCTCTTTTCGTTATAGGTAAGAAGAGAGATATGAAGATTTATAAACCTGAGAAGCAACTACTTCTGAAGTTTATCAGATTATTATCTTCTGTCTTCTTTGCTTCCCTTTCTAGGGGTGTCTTCAGGATTATCTGATTTTCGGGTTTTCCATTCGCCTTTTTTACGAGCAGATTTTTCTGTTATGAATAGTGTCAAACCAATCAACAGGGTGCCGCCGGAAAAGATAACAAGGTCTTCAATGCCATCAATCTCCATGCCAATGGCCATCTCAAAAAACTTCACGATCAGTACCATCATGATTACTTTTCCAAGGCGTGATTTCAGATCGTCCAAGCTAGAAACAGAGAGCATATGTTTGGCCGATTCATCATTGTTTTCATAAGCTTGGTCAATTTTACTAATATAGAGTTCATACATGCCGAGGCCAAAAATAATCAATACAATGGCAAGTAGAAACACATCAATGATTTTTACAACCATACCTACCGATAATGCCCGAATAACACCTCTGGCCATAGGGCTGTCCAGTTGATGATAATCCAATAGCAGTTCCACCACGTAATAGGTGTCTACTGCTGCAATATAAAACATTAATAGCGATGCGAGAATGCTGCATATCACTGAAAAGAGAACTGCCCAACGGGTATTCCATAGAATGCGTTCCATATTTTGTCCAAACGGTGATCTATTCTGTACTTCCATAATTCCTCGCAAACGACTCGCCAGTATTTATTATATTAAGATGTCGACTATTAAATATTTTAATGCAATAGGTGCATCAAACTGATGACGCAATGTGTTTATTTATTTTCGGGAGGTAGCCATTTCGGTCAATATCAGTGCCCCTGCAGTCATGAGCACACCAGCGCCGAACATTAGCAGAGACATGGTATCTTCTATCTCCATACCAATTGCCATTTCAAAAAACTTTACGACCAGAATCATCATAATGACTTTACCCAAGCGTGCTTTTAGGTCATCCAGGCTATTGATTGAAAGCAGGTGAGAGGAGGCGTCATTGTCGTCTTCATAAGCATGATCGATTTTACTGATATAGAGTTCATATAGACCAAGGCCAAAGATAAGTAGTACAATAGCCAGTAGAAAGATATCAATCACCTCTACCACTTGAGCGACGGCTTCGGCTTTAGACTCATCCCGAATAAGGCTATCTGTCTCCATACCATAGAGCAGCATATGGTCGATAATATAAAAGGTGTCAACCGCTGCGATGTAAAACATCAATAAGGCTGCTATTACGCTGCTGATTACGGCAATCAACACTGCCCAGCGAGTTTGCCAGATACCGTTTTCAAAAGTACTTTCAAGCATTGAACGATCGGATGATTTTTTCATTAATCTGGTTCCCCTTAAAAAGTAAAAACACAAGCAATGACTGTGCCAAATATATCAGGCTTGAGGCTTTAAAGTTTATGGGTATAGCTTCACGCTCTATAGGGTCGTTTTGTGAACAATTATATTTAACAATTTTTTTTTAATGCGTCAGACTTTGGCCAACATAATATAATACTTCATTTGTTCGTAATCATTGCATCTTAGATTTGCTATCATTGGAAATATATCCGAGGATTGCGCTCAGGTATTTAATAAGAGGTGTGAAATGACCGTAGCATTAACAGAAGCAGCCGCTGTAAAAGTACAGGGTTTACTGGAAAAGGAAGAGGATACGTTGAACTTGCGCGTGTTTGTTTCCGGTGG
>JAJFLF010000202.1 GCA_021772845.1 Mariprofundus sp. | reverse complement strand
CAGGATTCGTACCGGGTTTAGCTCCGGAACCACGACATGTACCACATGAATCATGTATTGGAATCTTTAACTCATATTCACGGCATTTGGCCGCTTCTTCGAGCGACATAGGTAAGTTATATCGCAAATCAGCACCACGAGCCGCACGGCGGCCACCGCCACCGAACATATCACCGAACACATCACCGAACATGTCACCAAAATCACGGAAAGCATGTGAATCCTGCGCGCCACCACTGCCCCAGAAATCCTGCATCTGATCATCAACACCAGCATGACCATACTGATCATCGCGCGCACGCTTGTTATCATCGGTCAGTACTTCGTAGGCTTCTGTTACTTCACGGACATTTTCCGCCGCCACCTTGTCATCAGGATTACGGTCCGGGTGATACTTCATAGCCATCTTACGATAAGCCCGCTTGATAGCGTTCTCATCAGCATCTTTGCTTACACCTAGTACTTCATAATAATCACGTTTGGACACTGTCACTCCCTGCTAATCTGTTCAGTTCTGTTATCACTAAGAGACAAAACCACAGCCTGTAAACTATGCATGTCATCTCATAAGGCCTTGTTGTCTGACTTTGTCTCTTAGTGGTACGTCGTCTTATATATTTACTTTAAAACGTGAAAAGGAGCGGCGGGCCTAAGCCCCCCACTCCTCACAGTTACTTCTAGATTTTACTTCTTGTTGCTGTCATCCACAACTTCAGCATCTACAATTTCTGCATCCTGAGCTGCATTGTTAGCATCGCTATTAGGAGCACTATCAGCAGCGCCACCCATATCGCCCATATCAGGAGCGCCTTCTGCACCAGCCTGTTCCTTCTGCATATCCTGATAGATCACTTCGCCAAGTTTCTGTGATTTTTCAGCAAGATTGGTTTCAGCTGCTGCAATTGTCTCAGCATCACCACCTTCAATGGCTGTTTTCAGCTCAGCAAGAGCATCTTCGATACCTTTACGGGTCTCTTCATCAACCTTATCACCATGTTCTTTCAGTGATTTTTCAGTCGAGTATACCAATGCATCAGCGCGGTTTTTCGCTTCGATCTGCTCTTTCAGCTGCTTATCTGATTCAGCATTCGCTTCAGCATCCTGCTTCATGCGTTCAATCTCATCGTCAGAGAGACCGGAACCGGATTCGATACGGATAGATGTTTCTTTACCCGTACCCTTATCTTTTGCATGCACATGAATAATACCATTGGCATCAATATCAAAGGCCACTTCGATCTGCGGCATACCGCGAGATGCAGGTGCAATACCTTCCAGGTTGAACAGGCCCATCTCTTTATTGGCAGAGAACAGCTCACGTTCACCCTGAGCTACTTTAATCGTAACCGCAGTCTGATTATCGGCAGCTGTTGTATAGGTCTGGCTCTTCTTGGTTGGGATAGTGGTATTCTTTTCGATGATCTTATTGAACAGACCACCTTCAACTTCAATGCCGAGCGAGAGTGGTGTGACATCAAGCAACAATACATCAGTAACATCACCAGTCAGTACCGCGCCCTGAATCGCCGCACCAATCGCAACCACTTCATCAGGATTCACACCTTTATGCGGCTCTGAACCAAAGAACGCCTGCACTTTTTCCTGTACCAAAGGCATACGGGTCTGACCACCAACCAATACAACTTCATGAATATCCGATGCTTTTACACCAGCATCTTTCAATGCCTGTGCACAAGGTTTCAATGAAGCTTCAACCAGATCACCAACAAGGCTTTCAAACTTGGCACGTGTCAATTTAATCAACAGATGTTTAGGGCCAGACGCATCAGCAGTAATGAATGGGAGGTTTACTTCAGTCTGCTGTGAAGACGATAGTTCAATTTTGGCTTTCTCAGCTGCTTCTTTCAGACGCTGTAGAGCCAGCTTGTCTTTCATCAGATCAACACCGTGTTCTTTCTTGAACTCAGCAGCCAGGTATTTAATCAATACCTGATCGAAATCTTCACCACCAAGGAATGTATCACCATTGGTCGCTTTCACTTCGAATACGCCATCGCCAATTTCCAAAACAGAAATATCAAATGTACCACCACCCAGATCGTAAACTGCGATCAGGTGATTCTCTTCAGTTTTATCCAGACCATAAGCAAGTGCTGCAGCAGTTGGCTCGTTCACAATACGCAGTACATTCAAACCAGCGATTGCACCGGCATCTTTGGTAGCCTGACGCTGTGAGTCATTGAAATACGCAGGTACTGTAATCACTGCATCTTTGACTTCTTCACCAAGATAATCTTCAGCTGTCTTCTTCATTTTCTGCAATGTGATGGCAGAAACTTCCTGAGGACTCATCTTCTTACCATCAGCTTCCAACCAGGCATCGCCGTTATCTGCAGCTACGATAGGATAAGAAACCAGATCATGATGATGTTTGGTTTCAGCCGAATCAAATTTACGGCCGATCAAACGTTTTACTGCATAAAAAGTACCGTCTGGATTAGTAACCATCTGACGTTTAGCGGATGCACCGACCAAACGTTCATCGGCAGTAAATGCCACGATTGAAGGAGTAGTATTATCACCTTCAGAGTTGGCAATCACTTTTGCTTTATCGCCTTCCATAACAGACACACACGAGTTAGTGGTTCCGAGATCAATTCCTATTACTTTAGCCATGTTTCTTTTCTCCTAATTAACTATTTCAACTAGTTATTCAAATATCTTATGTATCACTTTATGGGGAGGCATAATATTAAATTCAACCCCCCAAAGCATTGTTCAGATCATTATGCAGGGCCGCTGGATACCAGAACCTTGGCTGCACGAATCAAACGTCCGTGCAATGTGTATCCCGCCACATGCTGGGCGATCACAGTACCTTCCGGCTCTTCGCTCGGCATCTGCGTTAACGCTTCATGGAAATGCGGATCAAAGCTTTCGCCTACAGCATCAATACGGACCACTTCAAAACATTTCATCATCTCATGCCAGCTATTAAGAGTAAGTTGCACACCTTCACGCACTGCCTCTTCATTACCTTCTTCAGCATCGAGAGCGCGCTCAAGGTTATCTACAACATCCAATAGCGAGGTGGCAAACTTTTCAACACCAAATTTATGTGCATCAGCCACTTCACGCTGGGTGCGTTTACGTAAATTCACCATCTCGGCTTGCATGCGCAACATCTTATCATTCAAGTTGCTGATTTCTGCCTGAGCCTCCTGCAAAGGATCCACTTCAGGAGCTGCGGTGACTTCATCACCATTCTCATCCAGCTCAATGACTTCTTCCAAATTTATCGATTCATCCACAGCATTTTCTTCCAGTTCCGTTTTAACTTCAGCCTCTTTCTTCTTTCTGCCTATCACTGCGATTCCTCCGAACATTGATGTTTACACTATCTGACAGCCTTTCTATAGGGGCATTAAAACAGTGTTTCAAGACCCTGATGACTAAATGATTCATGTTGTTGTTCATTTCGATTTAATTAGAGTCAGGCAATGATTATGATCTCCATCAGCAAACAGATGCTCTATCATCATCGGAAAACCGGTGTCTGTTATGCTTATCCTGTTTCAACAGCCAGCAACGGGGCAGGAAACCGTAAAAACAGCCTACAAACACCTACCGGCAGACATCAGATCGCTTATAAGTTTGGTTCTGGCTTGCCTATATTTACAGCCTTTAAAGCGCGTCAGCCTTTTTGCATCTATAACCCGGAAACAGACAGCCCGAATCGCGACTGGATTCTCTCTCGTATCTTATGGCTCGGCGGCTGCGAAACAGGCAAGAACCATCGTGGAGATGTCGACACCCATGCTCGTTATATTTATATCCACGGCACACACGAAGAGGATAAAATCGGCACTCCGGCCTCACACGGCTGTATCCGCATGCGCAATGATGATGTCATTGAACTATTCGAACATGTGGCAGTTGGTGAGACTGTTCGCATATCTGAATAATCGCCTCTCCACAGATATGACACAGAAACAATTCGATACTGCGAATGGCTTATATACGGATAAACTTGCGCAGATGGACAGGCAACGTAAGATGCCCGCAACAAAAAATAAGATAAAACAACTATATTAAGATGATCGCAGGTGAAGAAAAGATGAGCAAAGTACAAGCACTTCCAGGTGCTTTCCCTCTACATGAAGATCGAAACTTCATTTCAGAAAGTGAATGGGTTATTTTTAAACTACTTTGTAAACCCGTAGATTCATTCAGCGATGAACATGCCGAAGAGCTTTCTATTGCAACTGGCAATCAGGTCAGCATCAAACGCTGTGATGAGCTAATACGTACCGTTCGCATCTCCAGACTCGATGGACTAGGCAGCTGGATCTCACGCTGGTTTGCGGAAGCTGGTTTTAGCGACACCGATGTTCGCAATCTGGATGCCAGCGTAATCATTGAAGGGGTGAACAGAAAAGCGGGTTACCCTATCTGCAATGAAGCCACCGCACGCGCTCTGCACAAGTTACAACTTGAGTGGAAAGGCGCTGCCACAAAGGATACAACGTCAAAGGAAATCAATCATGAGTGAACGCATCTTGGTAACAGGTGGCGCAGGTTATATCGGATCGAATATTGCTGCCGCACTAAGCAAACGCCCCGGCACTGATGTGCTTGTTGTTGATGATTTTTCATCCGGAGACTGGCGCAACCTGATCCATGTGGATTGTGAAGTGCGTGCCACAGATTGTGATGATCCAGCCTTACTTGATGAGATTGCCAACGGTGATTTTTCAGCCATTTTCCATGAAGCAGCTATCTCAGATACGACCATCATGGATCAGCGCCTCATGGTTGAGACAAACACCAACGCCTTTGCCGATATACTGGAAGCCAGTCATGCATCAGCGACACGTGTTGTATACGCATCCTCAGCAGGCACTTACGGCAACTCAGCCGCTCCCAATAAAGTTGGTAGCGGTGAAGAACCTGAAAACATCTATGGTTTCTCTAAACTTGCGATGGATCGCATAGCCTACCGTTGGCACGACCGTCACAGCTCCACCATCATCGGTTTACGTTATTTCAATGTATACGGCCCGGGTGAAAACCATAAAAATGAAAAGAGTGGTACCAAAACGGCATCCATGATGCTGCAACTGTATGAACAGGTAAAAGCTGGCAAACAGCCTCGCCTGTTCAAATACGGCGAACAGAAACGTGACTTTGTTTATATTCGTGATGTGGTTGCAGCCAATTTAGCGGCACTGGATGCGCCCCGCTCCGGTATATGCAATGTCGGTTCAGGGAAAGCCCGCTCATACAATGATATTGTTAACACACTCTCCCAAGCGCTTGATATGAATCTGGAAATTGAATACTTTGACAATCCTTTTGCATTTTTTCAGAACCATACCGAAGCAGACCTGTCAGACACGCTATCACTGCTACAATGGCAACCTGCTTGGACACTGGAAAAAGGCATGTTTGATTACATCTCTTTATTAGAAAAAGGCCACAGAGGCCCGGCGGAGACAGTTTGATGCGCACATTAATGATAACCATGGCAGCTTCAGCAAGCTTATTGCTTAGCGCCTGCCTTCATGAGCCTATCCATCAGGGCAACAGGCTAGATGCCAATAAGATTTATCAGATCACAGAGGGCAATACCAAGTTCACCATTGAACAGAAACTTGGCTCACCTGCGCTGAATAACACCTTACACCCTAACCGTGTAACGTATTACGAAGAATTTGAAGATGAAGAGAGTGGTAAATTACTCTGGCGCAGCATTGAAATTGAATACGACGATGCTTTACGCGCAAAAAAAATAACGCGCACCGGATTTGAAGAAAAAAATTAACACACGGCTTTGCTATCTGCATTATGCTATGAGAAGATATTGCCCGCTAAGCGTCCGGCACCCTTTGCCATGCTGTTGACACCGAATTGTCAGCATCGTAAAATGCCGACCTTTCATCTTAAATACAGGGAGATAGGTCATTTCACTTCAACAGAAACTTGAACTACTGCAAGCGGAAATGGATCTCATTTTCATCGTCATTGCCAATGATGAAGGGTTGATCATGGCCGAAGTTGGTGATGCCCCCGGAGAAGACTTCGCTCCATATTCTGCAACTGTTATCGAAACAGCACGCAAAATGAGCCAGACGGGTGAGCTCGGTGATCCTGTCTGTAGCGCTCTTGTATTGAAGAAAGGACGCATGCTTATTATGGCCGAAGCAACCATCGGTGGCGATTCTATTTACCTCTCCATTTTGTGTCGTAAAGTGCCCGCCGGTGTACAAAACTTAATCAAACGTATTGTCGACTGCATGTCCGAAACGTTACTAGGGAGTCATTAAATGGCTAACCAATATAGAGAAGCCTGTCGTCAGGAGCTTGAAAAACTCGTTTCAAGAGAACCTGATCTGGATGCCGCGCTGTTATGCAGCGTTGATGGCCTGCCCGTTGCATTTGCTTCCGAAAATGAGCTGGAAACAGATTCAATGTCAGCCATGTGCTCATCCATGTTATCGCTAGGCGATGCGCTATCCATTCAGGGTGGTGATGAAGGCTGTATTCAGGTAGTTACGCAATCCAGAGGATGTACCTTCGCCCTTATTCATGCTGGAGATGAGCTTTTACTTGCTCTGATGGGAAATAGATCGCTCAAGCTCGGCATGCTGCTGGGCCATGCGCGCAAAGAAGTAGAAATCATTGTCGAACTTATGGCTAAATCCAACGCTGAAGATAGAAAAGAAAAATCAGCTCGTCTCTTTAAAAATAAAGAGCCAGCACTGCTGGAGGAACTGGTAAACCGTGTAGTTCAAGAGGCACAGAACAAACAATAACCGGTAGAGGTGATGCAGCGTATCTTTCATACGATGCTCAGCTCCCAATAGAACAGAGAGGGGACCTAACATGAATTCACTAGTTTTT
>JAJFLF010000201.1 GCA_021772845.1 Mariprofundus sp. | reverse complement strand
CATTCAGGAATAAAGCGCACAGTTATCCTTTAAATCAGTAAGGTGGCATTCATGCATACATTTGCTTACAGTTGCAAGCCGAATTTTAACCTGCACAGGTTAGTCGTGTAACTACCAAGGAGTTTTATTATGAGTGTACTGGTTGGCAAACAAGCCCCCGATTTTACCGCCGCTGCTGTAATGGCAGATGGCTCCATCAATGAGAGTTTTTCCCTTTCAGATTACCAGGGTAAATACGTAGCCCTGTTCTTCTACCCATTGGACTTCACCTTTGTATGTCCTTCCGAGCTTATCGCATTTGATCATCGTATCAAAGAATTCGAAGCACGTGGCGTACAGGTCATCGGTTGCTCAGTTGATTCTCAGTTTTCTCATGTTGCATGGCGCAACACAGCAGTAAACGATGGTGGCATTGGCCCTGTTGCATACCCGCTGATTGCTGATCTGAGCAAAACTATCGCTGCTGATTATGATGTACTGATCGACAACGAATCTGTTGAAGATGAAGATGGCGACGCTGTTCACTTGTTGGGCGGCTCTATTGCATTGCGTGGTTCATTTCTGATCGACAAAGAGGCTGTTGTTCAGCATCAGGTTGTAAACAACCTACCATTGGGTCGCAATATTGATGAAATGCTGCGCATGATCGACGCACTACAGTTCCATGAAGAACACGGCGAAGTTTGTCCTGCTGGCTGGAACAAAGGCGACAAAGCCATGGTTGCTGATGCAGATGGTGTTGCATCTTACCTTACAAGCGAATCTGGAAAACTTTAAGTTATTAATATCGTTTAAAAAAAGCGGCTCCGATGGGGCCGCTTTTTTTTATTTAATTTATAGCATTGCCATCTCCATACTCCGTGCTATCTTTCCGGCCTGCAAAAACTGGGTCGGATTGATCAATGACAAATCCTGCACAGATCATAACTAATGGAAGGGTGACAGAGCGGCTGAATGTACCGGTCTTGAAAACCGGCGTAGGGAAACCTACCGTGGGTTCAAATCCCACCCCTTCCGCCAGTTAGTTAGTTTTATACACAACGGAGAGATGGCTGAGCGGCTGAAAGCGCGCCCCTGCTAAGGGTGTATAGGCTTAAACCTATCGAGGGTTCGAATCCCTCTCTCTCCGCCAGTGTTATCTCATACTCACAATCTTATTCTCTATAAATTATTTTAAACTCTCAAGAGAGAGGGTTGAGAAGCCTCGACTGAGGGCTGATGCGCGTCTGTCCTGACGCGCCCCGAAGGCGCATAAATGCGTCCCGATTTGCTCCGGGCAAATCGGTCGACGAATCAGCAGGAGCAAGTAGCGGTGATCCGCTACGCGATAGGAACTCTCTTCAACTTATTCAAACGTTGCTCCAGCAACGACCCCGCAGGGGTGAGGGGCAGCAGCCCGAAAACAAAGCTGCAGGATGCAAGCTTTGAACGCCGCCTTAGCGGCTGCCCGAAGGGTGGAGGGCAGGAGTCCGACATAATCCTTCTCTCCATGCACAACACTTCCATTTCACGCCCATACCACTAAAGTTCACCACAATATTTTCCAACCACCCAACGGAGCCAGAATGACAACAAGCCTCACATCAAAAACTCATTCCATCGCTCTTATCAGCATCGTTCTCTGTTTATCGCTGTTCATCACTGGCTGTGAGCAAAAACAAGCTGAACAGATTCAATGGCAACTGCCTTTAGCAGCTCCAGAAGACCCTCATGGCTCCCAACAGCAGATAATCAGCATTCCTGAGTGGGCTGTTGCACGACAGGGAGAGGCAAAAATTGTCTGGCTGGAGAAAAACACCACCCACAGATTCACCACAACACTAGCTTTAGGTGGCGGAACACATCTTAAAAACTGGGATATACAGCTGCTTGGGTTGGCCTCCGGCCTCAGAGTGCAAAATAATACTTTCATCAATGATGAAAATGTGGACAATGCCGCCGCTCTCGTAGAATTACACCAGGATGGAATTCTTATCTATCGCGGTTGGTTATATGAGCAATTTCCAGAATTATTCGGCATGGATAATCCAGAGTGGAAAGTATGGTTGAAAGGCATTACCCTTCGGCCCGCTGAAAAAGAAGAACAGTAACAACACAGGCTCCCTTAGCTCAGCTGGATAGAGTATCTGACTACGAATCAGAGGGCCGGGCGTTCGAATCGCTCAGGGAGCGCCATATATAAAGAGCTTAGCAGCAATGCTAAGCTCTTTTATATTTTAAATGGTGTTCTACTTATCTGTAAATGAACAACAGAAATGATGAGTCATCATCCATCATTTCAGGATAGAAAGCATAGTTGAAAGGTCACCCCTTCGGCACGCTGAAAAAGAAGTAAGTAACAACTCAGGCTCCCTTAGCTCAGCTGGATAGAGCATCTGACTACGAATCAGAAGGCCGGGCGTTCGAATCGCTCAGGGAGCGCCATATTATAAGGACTCGCAGCAATGCGGGTCCTTTTTTTATCCCCGGAACCGCACAGAACGTAACCACCCTTTATCACATCAATTTAAACCCTATCGACCAATGTATTGTAAATTGTTATCATGGGACTGTTAAAAAATGTCGCGCAGAAGCTGCGTATATTGGATGTATCTGGATGAATGACACCGTGTTAACTCAAGACAACGAAGAAAACAGCACCCCACCTCCACAGAAATGGCACCAACTTATCAACCTCAAGCTGGCTGCGCTCGGACAACCGACCTGCCATCTGGACGACGGCGATTATTCCTATCTGACCATTGCGGATAGCTTGCTTAAACGATATGCGCGACAACGGCGCCTGCTGTCTGCTTATCGCTGCCCTGCTGATCAACGTATCCAGGATTTCCTCAACACCTATCTGACTGAAAACGATGTAGATCAACAGGTCGAACTGCCAGGTACAACATTCATCGTCGATAAACCCGGCATGGCTCGCGAAATGTCTCTGCCTCTCAACGGTACACATTTCCATTCAGATCTGGTCGACTCTTACCGCCTGCTTCAAGGTGTTCTGCACAACCCAAAAAGTGATCGACGCACGACTAAAGGCGTGTTCCATATTGCTGCTGGCAATCTTCCAGTGCCTGACGATAAGCTTTAGGTTCCGGCAACTGTCTTTGGAGCTCTGCTCAAAGAAGCGCTTGACCCACCAGAGTCTCTGCTGGAATTGCCCGCCACGTCTCAGGAACAGGATAAAGCCAAGCTATGGGTGTCACTACTATTGCGCCCTACAGTGTGCCCGGGAATCGCAGGTGTTCTAGAGGAAAAAAGTCTCGAAGTGCGCATGTTTGCACCCGCAGGCCTGGTTTCCAATCTTGATTTTGTGGAATCGATTTTCGGTAATGCCGGTGATCCGTTCCTGACAGAAAATGATGCGGCACTGGATATCGTGCACTGGACCGGCCAGAGCGGCTGCATCGTTCTCGCCCCGCACCTGGTCAAGCTGAAGAAAAAAGAACTGGGCCTACCGCACTATGACAATGCCAGCGATCGACAGCGCCATGATGGCATGTGCTGGCAAGATGAAGATGAGCTATACAACGACGGCAATGCATTCAAGATAGTCTGCCGTGACAAACGCGGTGTCATTGTAACCATTATTGCCGATAACTATTTCGGTTACAGTAAGAAAGAGATTAAATCCCAGATCAGTTACTCAGCCAACCTCTTTGGTGGTTGCGAAGAGGAGCACGCTGGCGGTGCACTGGCTTTCCCACGTTACAATCTGGGTGAAGTGTATATCCCACGCGCCAGTGATATGCTGATGGAGAATCACAACTTCCCCAAGCTCTGCCATCAACTGGCCGACAGCATTGAACTTAAGGCGGAAGGTTATGCCGTTGATAAACAACACCCTGATATTATCTACCTGCCCGAAGATGCACAGATCAGCCTTCACGACCTGCAAGTAAGCTGGCAAGGTCCAACTGAGCGCTCACACATCAAACTGCTGGCATCACAGATATTCATCTACCCGAGTGGTTTCAGGGTACACATGGCACGCCATGCACATTCACTGAGCTGGCGACTGGTCGGCACGCTCGGTGAGGGTACGTTTTGTCATAAACCCAGCACGGTATCCGGTGGTGGGAAATCAGAAATCTCTAAATCCATTGCAGGAGCAGTAATTTCAGGACCTACCTACGTGGATGACTTTGAACAGGACCTTGAACAGGTCAGAGCCATTTTCGAACGCGATTACTCCAATCGATTCCGACACCACATTCCTCAGAAAACAGACAGCCGCAAACTGTTAAGCAAAGAGCGTAGCTTGGGCTCTGTCATCAAACTGTTAACACCCTCTATCACAGACTATTCGGATACATATAACCAGTGGCTGGAAAACATCCCGCATCACATTCTCGCTCTGGCATTCATGATCAAACGTTTTTACAGAACCGCATGGGGAGAAAACTGGCATGAGCATTTCTCCGTCGATACGGTCAACGGCAATCCCGGTCATGAGTTGAGATACAATGGCCGCAAAGTAACGGCTAACTATCTACGTGTGGGTTTTGACGATGACGGCAGCTGGCGACTGTTCAAGCTGCGTCAGGATTTTATCGCATCGGATAAAATACAGATGGAAGATGATATCACCGCATCAACCGTTATTCCGACATCTTATGTCAGCGGACTCAATCCTGAGT
>JAJFLF010000021.1 GCA_021772845.1 Mariprofundus sp. | reverse complement strand
TTGTTGAAACCGACGATGGCCTGATGGAGCGTTACTTGGAGGGTGAAAGCCTTTCAGAACCTGATCTGCTCGCAGCCCTTAAAGTTGCCCTACTGCACGGCTCTCTGTTCCCGGTCATTCCAACCGCGGCAGAACAGGAGATCGGCAGCAAAGAACTGCTGGATATCTTGGCCGATCTGGCACCATCTTATGATGATATTGAACGGGTGGTATATCAAAACGAAGAACCTGTTTCTATTGCTGACATCAACGGTTTCAGTGCCTATGTCTACCGTACTGTATCTGATGAATTTGTCAGTCGCATCTCCTATGCACGTATCCTTTCAGGCTCCATCACTGCACATGGTGCATTCCTCAACCGGCGTTCGGGTAAAGATGAAAAAGCCGGCCATATCTTCCACGTCATCGGTAAGGATACCCATGATATCAAAACAGCGGTTGCCGGTGATCTGATTGCCATTCCACGCGTCGCAGACATGCAGGCAGGTGATATTCTGACTGATGCCTACACCGATTTCAGCATGGATGAGATGAGCTTCCCGATGCCAATGGTATCTGTGGCGATTCATCCCAAAACCCACCGCGATGAACAGAAAATCGGTGAAGCGCTGCATGAGCTGAGAAATGATGATCGCACCTTCCATGTGCATACCGATGCGCAAACCAAGGACCTTATTATCAGCGGCATGTCAGACTTACACTTACAACTGATGCTGAAGAAGCTTGAACGCCGTTACAAAATCCATGTCGACACCTCCACCCCGCAAGTGCCTTATATGGAAACCATCACCAGCTCGATTGGGCATGTGGAATACACCCACAAGAAACAGTCCGGTGGTGCTGGCCAGTTTGGCCGTGTGATCATCAGTCTCGAACCGCTAGAACGTGGTAAAGGTTATGAATTTGTCGATAAAATTCATGCCGGCGTCATTGATCAGGTATTCCGTCCCGCTGTGGATAAAGGTGCTCAGGCCCAGATGCTGGAAGGCATTATGGCTGGTTTCCCGGTCACCGATGTACGGGTAACTCTGCTCGATGGTAAAACCCATTCGGTCGACTCCAAAGAGATCGCTTTTGTTACGGCTGGTCGGCATGTGTTCAAAAAAGCATTTCTGGAATGTAATCCGGTACTGCTGGAACCAATTGTAAAAATGGAGGTCACCACGCCTCAGGATCACATCGGCGATATCATGGGAGACATCAACTCTCGCCGTGGTCGTATTTTATCCACCGATATCAAAGGCAGTGCCGCCATCGTCACGGCAGAAATTCCAATTGCCGAGATTCAATCTTACCAGGCCCAGCTCAAAGCCATGACCAGTGGTGAAGGCAACTACACGATTGAATTTGATCACTACGAAACCATGCCAGCCAACCTGCAGAAAAAAGTACTTGCTGCGAAAAAGGCTTAACACTCTATTTCAGGGGTCCAATGCGCCCCTGATGTTTAACTTTTTGTCATACCCGACTCGATCGGGTATCCAGACTAGTATGCAAAGACTGGATTCCCGCTTTCGCGGGAATGACGGCTATGAATCAAGTAGATCTCATCTCTAATACAAAAAACCGAAAATATTTATTCCTCACAACTCCTTTTCCTTGCCATGAAACGTTAAAGCAAAAGAGGCATGCACAAAGCCCTCTTTTTCGGTAAACTATCGAAAGCTCATCCTAGGAGGCATTCATGGCGGAACAGCAGAAGTTGACCATCGAGGGCAATGAGGCTGCAGCCTATATTGCGCACCGTTGCAATGAGGTGATTGCCATCTATCCGATCACCCCTTCATCCGCGATGGGTGAAATGTCTGATGCATGGTCCAATCAGGGGCGCAAGAATCTCTGGGGCGCTGTTCCCGAAGTGATTGAGATGCAGTCGGAAGCCGGTGCTGCAGGTACTGTGCATGGAGCGTTGCAGACAGGAGCGCTGACCACCACCTTCACATCATCACAAGGTCTGCTCTTGATGATTCCCAATATGTACAAAATTGCCGGTGAACTGACCTCCACTGTTTTCCATGTCGCGGCACGTTCACTTGCTGCACAAGGGCTCTCAATCTTTGGCGACCACTCCGATGTGATGGCGGTACGGCAGACCGGTTTTGCCTTGCTCAGCTCAAATTCTGTGCAGGAGGTGATGGATTTTGCATTGATCGCGCAATCTGTGACCTTGAAAGCACGTATTCCGGTGATTCACTTCTTTGATGGTTTTCGTACCTCGCATGAAGTGAACGAAGCGATTATTCCATCGGATGATCTGATGCGCACCATGCTACCCGATGCTCTAGTCAGAGCACATCGTAAACGCGCGCTCACCTCTGATGCTCCGGTGCTACGCGGCACCAGCCAGAATCCCGATGTCTATTTTCAGGGACGTGAATCGGTGAATCCCTATTACGACGCTATGCCGGATACAGTGCAAGCTTGTTTCGATCAGTTTGCCAAGCTCACAGGACGACAATACCACCTGTTTGAATATCATGGTAGCCCCGATGCTGAACGCCTGATTATATTGATGGGTTCCGGTGCAGAAGCAGCCGAAGAAACCATTGATCACCTGCTCTCGCAGGATGAGAAGGTCGGTGTGTTAAAAGTGCGCCTCTATCGCCCACTATCCGCCACCCACCTCATTAAAGCGATCCCTGCCAACGTGAAAAAGATTGCCGTGCTCGATCGCACCAAAGAGCCGGGAGCCGATGGTGAACCGTTATATAAAGACGTGGTTACGGCATTGGCTGAATATATCGGCTCTGGCGGTGATAAATTCGCATCCATGCCGCGCACTGTCGGTGGCCGTTATGGTCTCTCTTCCAAAGAGTTTACACCGGGCATGATCAAAGCAGTACTGGATGAACTTGTGAAAGATGCACCCAAGAACCATTTCACGATTGGTATTCATGATGATCTCAGCCACACCAGTCTGGAGTGGAATGAAATCAGTGTTGATGCAGGTGACAATGTCACGCGTTGCATGTTTTATGGACTGGGTTCAGATGGCACGGTCTCGGCCAACAAGAACAGCATCAAGATTATTGGTGAAGGTACAGACCTGCATGCACAGGGTTATTTTGTCTATGATTCCAAAAAGGCAGGTGCGGTCACCATCTCACATCTGCGCTTTGGCCCCGACCCCATCCGCTCCAGCTATCTGATCGGCCAGAACGAAGCGCATTTCATCGCCTGTCATCAACCGGTATTTCTGGAGCGCTACGATATGCTGGCACATGCAGCAGATGGCGCAGTGTTCCTGCTCAACTCCCCACATAGTGCCGATGCCGTATGGAATGATCTAACGAAGAAAATGCAGCAACAGATCATTGATAAAAAACTCTCTGTGTATGTCATTGATGCCTACAGCGTGGCCACCGAATCGGGCATGGGCCGCCGCATCAACACTGTCATGCAGACCTGTTTCTTCGCAATCTCCGGCGTACTGAAAAAAGATGTTGCCATTGCTAAAATCAAACAAGCCGTTGAAAAGACCTATGGGCGCAAAGGGGCCAAGATTGTTGAACGCAATTTTGCAGCTATTGATGCAGCCCTTGCGCACCTGCACAAGGTTGAGATACCTACTGAAATAAACAGTGCATCAATCATGCAGCCTGCTGTTGTTGGTGACGTGCCTGAATTTGTCAGAGATGTTACCGGCGAAATTATTGCAGGGCGCGGCGATGCGATTCCGGTCAGTTTTATGCCCAATGATGGCACCTGGCCACTGGGCACGGCTGCATTTGAGAAGCGTAATCTGGCACTGGAAATTCCGGTCTGGGATGAAGATCTCTGTATTCACTGCGGCAAATGCCCGTTTGTCTGTCCGCATGCGGCCATCCGCTCTAAAGTATT
>JAJFLF010000003.1 GCA_021772845.1 Mariprofundus sp. | reverse complement strand
AGTATTCGTGACACCTATGTGCTGCACTATGATGAGCTGGAAGCAGTGGATGAATCTGAACGTATGAACCGTTTATGTGAGCTGAATGTGATTCGTCAGGTGGATAATATCTGCCATACACGCATTGTTCAGAATGCCTGGGAGCGTGGTGATCCCCTATCCGTACATGGCTGGATTTATAGTCTTAAAGATGGTCTGTTGCATGATCTGAATGTCACGAAAAGTACGCCGAATGATGTGTCGCCGCTGTATCGGGTGACTCCGAGTGAACAAAGCTCCTGGCCGGTACCTAGCTAAAGTTGTATCTCCACCGGTGAGCAGCTCGTGTTCGTTCAGAGGGGTATGTAACCTGTGCATGAGAGTCTGACCTTTATTCTGATTCTTCCCTAAAGTTATTATCACCTTGTAAAGGATGGGCGTTGTGCTATATAATCTTGCGCCTTATTTAAGGAGGATTGATTGCATGACAACGACAGCCCAAAGACGGCAGGTTAAAACTGCTGCTGCGCAGGACAGTGAAGTGAAAACTACTGCTGCACAGAGCAAAGACATTATTACCGCCGCTACAGCCGCCGCGCAGAACAGTGAGCAGGAAGAAAAAACAGTGATCAAAGATAAGCTGGTGAGTGATGTGAAAAGCAGAAAGCAGGCGATGCTTGAAAGCTTTAGAAATGGTGAATATCCGTACCCTCAGAAGATGAAACGGGATGAATACGAAGAAGAGAAACAAAAACTACAAATTGAGCTGTTAAAAATGCAGAACTATGTTCGCGAGTCCGGTGAGAAGATTGTTATGATTTTCGAAGGTCGCGATGCCGCTGGTAAGGGTGGCACGATCAAGCGTATCAATGAACATCTGAATCCGCGCCATGCCAAAGTAGTTGCCTTGGAAAAACCAACAGAGCGTGAGCAGGGTGAATGGTATTTTCAGCGTTATGTTCAACACTTGCCGACCACGGGTGAAATCGTGTCGTTTGACCGTTCATGGTATAACCGTTCGGGTGTAGAGCGCGTGATGAACTTCTGTTCGTCCAAGGATTACCTGGAATTCAATCGTCAGTTGCCACAGATGGAGCGTATGCTGGTTGGCAGTGGTATTCGTCTGTTTAAATTCTGGTTCTCTGTAACACGTGAAGAGCAGCTTCGCCGCTTTCAGTCCCGTAAACAGGATCCGTTGAAACAGTGGAAGCTGAGCCCTGTCGATATCGCATCATTGGATAAATGGGGTGATTACTCCGAAGCGAAAGAAGCGATGTTTTTCTATACTGATACTGCTGATGCGCCGTGGACTGTGATTAAATCGAATGACAAAAAACGCGCCCGTATCAACTGCATGCGTCATATTTTGAATAGTATTCCTTATCCGGATAAAAATACTGACGTGGTGTATGCGCCTGATCCTAAGCTTGTTGGTACTGCAGCTGAGATTTTTGTGAAAGATGAATTCTCAATTACATGATGCAGAAGAAGGAGAGCAATAATGAATGAGATGCAATCTGAACATGCCACGCGTGTAGTGAATGCCTTTAAAGACATTCTGACTGAAGATGCCAAAACAGACGTTACTGAAGATCATTTCAGAGAACTGGCGTTGATGATAGAAGCTGCGATTGATGCTTCATTGGTCGATCAGCTGAACAGAGCATCTAGCATTGCTCAACAGGCGGCAGCAGATATTCAAAAGCTGGCGAAACAAGTCTAAAGCTTTACGGGATAGGTTCTCTTCAAAGAGAGCGGGAAGAAAAAAGGCGAGCCTGTATGGCTCGCCTTTTTTGTGGATAGTTTAATAGCTACCTTCAGTTTGGCATCGTATCAGGATCGAAGTTGCAGCCCTGTTTCCAATTCTTAAAGTCCAGCCCCTTGAACTTGTGACCACTTAAATGTTTATCCGCTTGCAGCCACACTTTAGAACGCTGATAGGTGTTTAAAAATATCGCTTGATGTTCGGAGCTAACCGTTGAAAGCTCAGAAGAAAGGATATAGCCAAAACAACTTAAATCATCATCCATACGTTTAGCATTCTCATATGTTGCTATTGGGTCGGCAGCGTTTAATAAGTATTGCTGCATCGTTTTAGTGCTTTGGGATAACACAGCTCTGGTCTTTTCCGAATTTGGATAGGTTAGTGCAATCCAGCGCTGAACATCATCACGTACGCCATCATGATCTGAATCAATGCCTTCTAATGTCTTTTTACCCGCAGGGCCAGGATCGGGTGGTAAGGTTTGAGCAATATCTGATGTTATAGCTTCTTGGGTATTGGCTACGGTATATCCATACGGTACCACCGTTAGAAGAGAATTGAATAATAAGAGAGTGAATAAATTCATATATAGCCTCTCAGTTTGGCATTGTATCAGGGTCGAAGTTGCAGCCCTGTTTCCAATTTTTATACCCCAGTCCCTTGAACATATGCCCACTTAAATGGGCATCAGCCTGTAACCAAGCTTTGGAACGTAAATAGGTGTTTAAAAAAACGGCCTCGATTTCAGCTCCAACTCGAGCAGAATCAGCTCTGACATAATTCAAGCAATCGACCGCATTCCCTGACTCCAATGCATTATTATATGATTTAATCGGATCGGCAGCATCCAATAATATCTGTTGCATTACTATTGTACCTTGACTCAATGCAGCTCTAGTTTTTTCTGAATTTGGATAGGTCAGTGCAATCCAACATTGTACATCATCACGTACGCCATCGTTATCGGAATCAATACCTTCTAAAGTCTTTTTACCCGCTGGGCCGGGATCAGGTGGTAGGGTTTGAGTTAGCTCCTGAGCTATGGCTGAAGTAGAACCATGTGTCATGACTGACAGCAGAAAAAAGAACAACACAGAAACGATGGGCTTCATGGTCTACCTCCGCATTAATGACATTGATCAAGCGATATCATTGCGAACGGCTTACTCTGTCAGCACAATACTATTCCCACATCATCAATATTGATGAAAAAAGGCACTTAATTTGGAGTTTTTGCTTTATGCCAACAACTCATCGAGAAATGCAATGCAGTCCTTGAGCTGTTCCCGTTTATCAGATGAGGCATGCAGCAGTGTTAAATTACCATCCGGGGTGAGACGGAAACGATTGGGTTCGCTCTGTACACGCATCATCAACGAAGCGGGGTCAATTTTCGATTCAGCTGTGAAGTTGAAGCGGAAACCACCACCATGTTCAAAGCTTCCGGTATTACGGATACCAGAGAGGAACAGCGTTTGCGCACGCCAGCGCATACGGGCTGATTCCAGACAGAACTTGGCTTCATCCGGCATACGGCCAAAGCGGTCGGTCATCTCTTCAAACAACATGGTGATCTGCGCATCATCTTCAGCGCGTGAAATACGACGGTAGAGCGTCAGACGCTCACCCGATTGCGGCATATAATCCGGTGGCAGGATGGCATTGATACCCAGATGCATCTCCATCGGTTGGCTAGCTTTTATTTTTTCACCGCGCGCTTCGGCGACTGCCTGGCTTAACATATCCAGATACATATCCAGGCCAATCTCTTCAATTTTACCACTCTGCTCAGCGCCCAATAGATTACCGGCACCACGAATCTCCATATCCTGTCTGGCCAGTAAGAAACCAGCACCAAGTTCGGTATGTTCAGCAATAGCTTGCAGGCGATCACGGGCATCAGCGGTCATGGCACGCGCATCGGGCGTGAAAAGATAAGCATAAGCCTGCCTGTGACTGCGTCCGACACGACCACGAATCTGATGCAGTTGTGAGAGGCCAAGCAGATCAGCCCGCTCAACAATCAGGGTATTGGCATTGGGTACATCCAGCCCCGATTCAATAATCGTGGTGCAGAGCAGAATATGCAGACGACCTTCGTAGAAGGAGAGCATCTGCCGATCAAGTTCTGCCGGACTCATTTGACCATGCGCGACACCAATTTCCGCTTCCGGCACATCTTCTCTCAAACGGGCCGCAATGCGTTCAATGCTTTTGACATGGTTGTGCAGATAGTAGACCTGACCACCGCGGTATAGTTCACGCCTGATCGCTTCTGCCGCGATATGTGGGTCGAAGCTTGATACCATGGTTCGAATCGCTTCACGCTCAGCTGGCGGTGTGCTGATGATCGATACCGTACGCAGACCGGAGAGGGTTTGATGCAGGGTGCGCGGGATCGGCGTGGCAGTCAGTGTAAGCAGGTCGACA
>JAJFLF010000200.1 GCA_021772845.1 Mariprofundus sp. | reverse complement strand
CAGGGGCAGGTGATAATCAATACAGCCGTGGCAGCGAGTAGTGCAGTATCAAAATCGAGCTGAAGCCACCAATAGATAAACGTAAGTGAGGCCAGTGTGAGGGTAATGCTTACAAACCATGGCACGATACGATCTGCCACGCGCTGAATGTTAGCTTTTGAACCCTGTGCAGATTCAACCAGATGAATGATGCGTGCCAAAACAGTGGCAGAGCCAATCTGTTCAACCTGCATGATGATTGGGCCTTCGCCATTCACCGTGCCGCCGGAAATATGGCTGCCGCATTGTTTGTGAGCCGGCTGTGCTTCGCCGGTCAGCATGGATTCATCAATATGAGAGTGACCTTCGATGATTATTCCGTCTGCTGGTACTTTGTCACCGGGTTTAATGCGCAGCCGATCGCCTTGTTTCAGTTGGCGTACGGCAATGCGCTCTTCACCACCATTGGCCAGCAGTCGGGTCGCCATGCGCGGCTGTAGTTCCAATAGTCGCAGTGTTGCAGAAGAGGCGTTGCGTCGAGCTATTGCTTCCAGATAACGGCCAATCAATATGACAAACAGAAAACTGACAACAGTGTCAAAATAGACGTGCGTACCACCTTGAATGGTTTGCCATAACGAATATGTGAACGTGGCCAGTGCTCCGATGCTGATAGGCAGATCCATCGCCAGTATGCCGCGCCGTAGACCTTGCCAGGCAGATCTTAGAATTGGACCTCCTGAATAAAGCAGTACCGGGGTCGCGATAGCAAGACTTACCCAGTGAAAAAAATGGCGGTGCTCTCCGCTAATGCCTGAAAATGCACCGGCATAGAGGGCAATGGAGATCCACATGATATTCATGGCACCAAAACCTGCGAAACCCAGGCGAAACAGTAGTTGTCGATTCTGCTGGTGCAGTGTGCCTTCAACATTTTCGAGGTTAAAGGGTACGGCGGCATATCCGAGAGCGGCCAGACGCGACATGATTTGAGTCAGACTTACCTGTTCAGCCCGCCATTGCAGTAGCAGTCTGTGATGTACGAGATTTACTTCAGCCTTGATGATACCGAGCATACCAGCAAGGGCTTTCTCAATTAACCAAACGCAGGCTGCACAATGAATGCCCTCAACCATCAATCGGGCTTCGTGAGAGCCGTCAGATCTCACTATGGTGAATTCCTGTTGTACTTCTTGTAGATCATATTGATCTATATCGCCTGGTGCCTCTGGTGGAGGAGCCAGGGTGTTCTCTCGTTTTTGCAGGCGTTGATAAAAATTATCCAGGCCCGCTTCATGGATGACCTGGCAAACACTCAAGCATCCGGAGCAGCAGAATAGTTGTTTTTCATTGTGGATCACACCGGAACATGCGCTCGTACCGTTTGCTGGTAGGCGGCAGTGAAAACAGAGCTCGTTATTTTTCGACAAAGATACGTTGTGCGGTATCGAAGCGTTGTCCTTCAGCATCAATGCGGGCAATCAGGTCCCAGTGACCGGGCAGTGGGAATGTAACTGGTGCTGTAAACGTGCCGGCATCACTGCGTTGCAATTCAACGTCAAAATCATGGTTGGCATCACTCGGGCGGTAGGCTGTCAGTATTACCTGACCTGAGGATACAGGGATGCCTGCATGATCCATGGCATATAAACGGCCGATGACTGTCTGGTTTGCTGTGATCTTGTTGGGTAGCATTAATTGCAAACGCCATGCCTTGGCTGCTGCGTCTTCACGCTGTTTCGCATCATGGAAATAGTTCTTTCCCTGCTCATAATAATCCTGAACTACGAGATTGGGAGGGGAGATGAATGCGTAGGTGATGAAAATGATGTTGACCGCAACGGTGATGCCAACAGCAGCAACAATGATGCGTAACCAGGGGTTTTTGAGGTCTGCTTTGAGTTGCTCACTGAACATTATTATCCTCTTATTGTCTCTCTATCTGGGTTCAAAGTCGGGCTTGAGTGCAATGCTATGTTGCAGGGCCAATAAAGACAGAGCGTTTCTTGATCTTAAGCTTATCAGTAGCGTTCATGCTCTCAAGTATAAAACGTATTTTGGTCTTTTTCTTTTTGAGTAAGGCAGGTTTCATACGTAAGAAAACATGGAAGGGGATGGTGCCTTCAGGCTGAAGGGTGATGATATCTCCGTCTGGCATCTTGATGTTTACACCGTCTAAACCTGTGATATGAAGGCGAAAGGTAAGGCGTTGCGGGGTTTTGTTCACCGCTTTAATAGTGTATCTGTTTTGAATGCTGCCATCGCTCATTTGTGTGAACAGGGGTTGTCTCTCATGTACTACGGAGAGTTCTACCGGTGGAATATGGGTAAGTCCGTAGATAATGCCTGCAATAGATAACAATAAAACGACGCTATAAGTGATGACGCGCGGGCGTTTGAGTACGGGGGGAAGCGATTCTCCGGACAATTCCTTTCTTGATGCATAACGAATCAAGCCGCGCGGACGCTTTACCTTGTCCATGATGCTGTCGCAGGCATCGATGCACATGCCGCAGGTAATACAGCCTTCCTGCATGCCTTCGCGGATATCTACGCCTGTTGGGCAAACACCAACACAGAGGCGACAATCAATACAGTCACCTTTTTGAGCACCTGCGTTATGGCGCATTTTTCCACGCGGTTCACCGCGCGCCAGGTCATAAGTGGGCAGCTCGGTGTCTTTATCAACCATCACGCTCTGAATTCGTGCGTAGGGACAGAGCCAGAAACAGACCTGTTCACGCATAAATCCGGCAAACACATAGGTGAAAAAGACGAAGAAACCGATTGTTACCCAGGCAATCAGCGGGGCCTGCAAGGTCACAACATCAATCCATAATTGATATGCATCTGTGAAATAGGCAGTGAATGTTACGCCGGTGGCTATGGATATGAGCAACCAAAGCAGGTGTTTGATCACTTTTTTACCAAGCTTCTGCAGGCTCCATGGGGCGGCATCCAGCTTGCGGCGTTGAATAGGGTTGCCCTCTATTTTATCTTCCAGCCATGTGAATGCGTCTGTCCAAACGGTTTGCAGGCAGAAGTAACCGCACCAGACGCGACCGGCAATAGCAGTTACGGCAAACAGGGTAATAGCCAGTAAGATGAGTAGCAGGGATAGCATCCAGATATCTTGTGGCCAGATGGTCAGAGAACCCAGGTGGAACTGGCGGTTTGGAATGTCGAACAGGATGGCCTGATGGTCTTCACTGCGAAAGTAGGGCAGGATGAAAAAGGATATCCACAGACTGGCGGCATACCATTTGTATGTGCGGAAGCGCCCGGACAGACGTTTAGCATGAATGGTTTCAGCACCAGCATTGATGTGCCAATGATGGGCATCGGTGTAGAGCGCTTCTATCTCTTTCTGTTCTTGTTCCGACATCCCATCTCCTTGTTGAGTTTATATAATACAAAACAATATGTCGATATTATAATATATTAATATTCACATGGCAAAGGCTGTTTACTTCATCTGTTAGTTTTGCATGAAAAAGGGAGGCTTAAAGCCTCCCCCTCTCCATTTATGTTGTCTGAACCTATTCGGAATCGTCTTTAGCGTTCATGAGCTGGTAAATCCGAATGGCAGCGTATACGCCGACCAGAATTGAGGCGCCGACCGCGATTAATGATCCAATTGCTACTGCATCCATATTCCCCTCCTATTTCCCGCCGCCGAATTGATGTACTTTCACGGCTAGCATCTTGATTGCTTCAGGGCTGAGCTTGTCGCCAAAAGCAGGCATGATAGCTATACGTGTATTGGGTACATCTTCAGGGTCTTCATTTACACCGTAGCGTATGGTGCGCAGGACATCATCGCGTGAGCTTCCAAAGCGCCAGATTGCATCGGTCAGATTGGTTGCGCCGCTGCCCAAGTCGTTGATGGCACCACCGGCAGCATCTTCACCATGGCAATCCGCACATCCGGACGCATTGAAATGGGCGAGTCCTTCAGGTGTTGCTTTGCCTTGTGCTGCAGCGATGACAAAATCAGTTAGTTTGTTGATCCCGGCCTCGTCAATATCCTCTATATGTGCTGGCATAGAGCCTTCTCGACCATCAGTAATGCTCTCTACGATGCCGTCAAAATCACCTGCGAATAGCCATGCATCATCAGACAGGTTGGGGAACAGCCCGGGAGCACCTTGGCCGCCAGTGCCATGGCAACCGGCGCAAAAATCACCAAAGATGGCTTTAGCAGAGGAATCGGCAAAGTTGCGCATGCCAGGATCGGCCATTAGAGCCTGCCCATCCATTTCTGCAACCTTCTTTAAGTAGGGTGCTTTGATGGCATCATTTGCAGCCACATCTTCTTTAAACTCCTTTATCATAGTCCATCCTAAGATGCCTTTAGTATGGTCGGTTACCAAAGGAATAGATGGATATAGAATAAAATAGATGATGCAAAATATCCAACTGGCATGGAACGTGATCATCCACCAGCGTGGAGGTGGATTGGTTAACTCGCGGATACCATCCCACTCGTAACCCGTATCCGGGACTTGTTTCGGCTTATTTTGTTTGGCCATGACCAGTCTCCCTTTTCATCTCTTCATCGTTGTCATTTACAAAATCACGGTGTTGTTCAAAGTGATCGCGATTGGATGGTTTGAATACCCAGCTGTAGAGGCCAATCATCAGCACAGAGAGGATTAATACGATCACCATCCCTGTCCAGTCTGCACGTGTCATGGCATCCCAGTCTGTTGAGAAGAATTCAGTCAGACTATTCACGATAGTCCTTTCCTTCTTCAAATTTCACCATAGTGCCGAGTACCTGCAGATAGGCGACGATGGCATCCATCTCTGTTTTGCCGCGTACAGCTTCGGCAGCACCAGCGAAATCAGCTTCGGTGTAAGGAACACCAACCATGGCTAAAGCCCGTAGTTTTCTCTCGGTCAACGTTTCGTCAATGATGTAATCGTCAAAGAAGGCATAATCAGGCATCACTGATTCAGGCACCAGAGAGCGAGGAGCACGCATATGCTGTACCTGCCATGCGTTGGAGTATTTGCCACCAACACGAGCTAGATCTGGTCCTGTACGTTTGGAACCCCACTGGAATGGATGGTCGTATTTTGATTCCGCAGCCAGTGAAAAGTGGCCATAGCGTTCTTTTTCATCACGGAACGGACGAATCATCTGTGAGTGGCAGAGGAAGCACCCTTCACGAACATAGACGTCACGGCCTTCTTGCTCGAGAGCAGTATAGGGCCGAATGCTGTCCGATTCTCTGTTTAGTTCTTTAACGGTGCTGTCCAGATAGTAAAGTGGAACGATTTCAACAATGCCTGCGATAGAGACCACAATGGCAATCATGATGCTCATACCCAAGACATTCTGTTCCATTTTTTCCTGCAGCGACTTTTTCTCACGCCGTTTTTGAGGGTCGATGGAGCGGCCCAGGTAGTTTTGGATAACTCTTAATAATCCCATGACTTCCCCCTATGCCTGTGCCGCAGCAGTTTTTGATTCATCTGATTTGGGTTGCTCAGCACCTCTAATAGTCATTATAACATTGTAGAGCATGATCAGTGCGCCAATTAGTACCAGGACACCACCTACTGAACGCAGTACGTAGTAAGGATGCATTGCAGCAACTGATTCTGCGAACGTATAGACCAGGTTGCCGTACTCATCGGTTGCTCTCCACATCAAGCCTTGCATGAGGCCGGATACCCACATCGCACAGATATAAATCACAGTACCAATGGTGTGAATCCAGAAGTGGGTGTTGACCAGTGAGGTGGAGAACATCTCAGTTTTCCAGAGTCGAGGAATCAGATGGTAGATTGCGCCGACCGATACCATTACTACCCAGCCTAAAGCACCGGAATGTACATGGCCGATAGTCCAGTCGGTGTAGTGGGATAGTGCATTGACTGTTTTCAATGACATGACCGGTCCTTCAAAGGTGGACATGGCATAGAAGGCCAGTGAAACGACCATGAAGCGTAATACATAATCATCACGCAGTTTGTGCCAGGCGCCGGATAGCGTCATAAGTCCGTTTACCGCACCACCCCAGGATGGGATGATCATGGCGATAGAGACTGCTGCGCCGAGCGAACCTGCCCAGTCTGGTAGAGCGGTATATTGCAGATGATGCGCGCCAAGCCAAACATAACCGAACATCAGTGCCCAGAAATGCAACACAGAGAGTCGATAGGAGTAAATCGGCATATCAGCCTGTTTGGGGATGAAGTAATACATGATGCCGAGGAAACCAGCAGTCAGGAAGAAGCCCACTGCATTGTGCCCCCACCACCACTGAATCATGGCATCGTGCACACCGGAATATATGGAGTAGGAGTGCGTCAGGGTGACCGGGATCGCTAACGAATTCACCACATGAAGATAGGTGATCATGATCATCATGCCTAGGAAGAACCAGTTGGCCACATAGATGTGCGAGACTTTCCGGTTAACGATGGTCATGATGAAATTAAACATATAAGAGAGCCAGACTACGGCGATGAGAATATCAATCGGCCATTCCAGTTCAGCGTACTCTTTACCGGAGGTCCAGCCCATCGGGAAGGAGATGACGGCAGAAACAATAACCAAGTTCCAGCCTATAAAGGTGAACCAGGCCATCTTATTGCTCCACAGCGGGACTCCGCAGGTGCGTTGCACGATATAAAAGGCTGTTGCCATCAGCGTGCAGCCACCAAAAGCAAAAATTACAGCGTTGGTGTGTAAAGGACGTAAACGACCAAAGCTCAGGTACTCGTTGAAATTGAGGACAGGAAATGACAGCTGCCATGCAATGAGATCACCGACCAAAGCTCCGACAACAAGATAAACAACTGCACAAACGGCAAATGCTTTCACGATCGACATATTATAATTGGGGTTTTCCGGGGTGCTTTCGACCACAGTATCCACCTCCTAGTGTTTTGATTCATTTGAAATACTACTTTCAAACTTTTGTCTTGTACATAGTTTATTTATGATTAAATTGTATGTTTATTGGTGTAGTTTTATATCTTAGGGTGACAAGCATATGACATGCCAAAAAAGAGTGTTTTTGAAAATATGTGCGATGAAAAGGATGATAGATGATAAAGTTGAATGATCAGGTTTCTCAATCACATGCAGGTTCCTTGTTTGAGTTGGGGTTTCGTCCGTTTTTTATGGCTGCAGCACTGTTTGCCGTTTTAGGAATGGGGATATGGATGTTGCAGATGGTTTTTACACTGCAGCTCCTGCCTTCAGGATTGTCACCGTCAAACTG
>JAJFLF010000199.1 GCA_021772845.1 Mariprofundus sp. | reverse complement strand
GCCCAACCCGATTCAGCATCTTCCACGATGTAAACAGGACAAACGCACGCCCGTGTGAAGCACGAATCAAGGTTTCAATCTCATTGACCATCGCCTCTATACCCGGCTCCGAGAATGGATCAGGCATGTGGCGTGGTAAATATATCATCGCCTGTTTTGCATAATCGAATGGAGATGGATGAAAAACCTCCACTGCATCCGGCAAACCCAACCGATCTTTTGCATAATCAAAGCGCCCGGATACACGCAATGTTGCCGATGACAATACAAAAGCAGCTTTTCTTTCCCAAAGGTGGCTACGTAATACTGGGCCTGTCTCAACCGGGGCTACAGTATGTTTACGCATATCCCCTTCACCATCACTCCAACCGACATAACCATCTGCAGGTTGCATCACCATATCAATTTCTTTTGCTATTTGATCGGCCCGATCAGCCAGCCTGGCAAAATCGTCGCTACGCTCACGCCGTGATTCTGCCAGTATGAGCATATCAGCCCAGGCATGCTCAAGCTCATCCAGAGGTGTTTTCAAATAAGCGTCAAGTACCGTTTTACCTTCAGCCGTCACATCCCTCTTCAGAGCTGGTTCATCCCCGACCTGATCCAGCAATGCCTGCATATCATTAAGCCACTGGATCAACTTCATGCGCGTAAGCTGCACACCAAAATGCTGGCAAGCCAACTCAGGTAGAGCATGTGCTTCATCCAGCACATAGGCATCGAAATCAGGCAGCAGTTCACCAAAGTCACCCGCTTTAAGGGAAGCATCAGCCAATAGCAGGCTATGGTTGGTCACCACAATATCTGCAGACTGTGCCTTTTGGCGCGCTTTCATTAAGGGGCATTGTTCAAAATCACCACATTGAGAACCCAAACATTGATCACCCGTTGCAGTCACCATGTGGCCGATACCTTTTGAAAACACATCAAAGGGTAAAGATGCCAGATCACCATCTTTGCTTTTTTGCGACCACTCCAGCACCGTCAAAATACTTTTTTTGGCCCATATTTCCAATTGGGGACTGGCAATAAAACGACTTAAACGTTGCGGACACAAATAGTTACTTCGTCCCTTCAACAATGCTACACGCCGCTTGGCGCCTAATACCTTCTGCACAGTTGGCAAATCACGATGCACCAGCTGATCCTGAAGTGCGCGTGTATGGGTGGAGATAAGAATTTTACTGGTCGAGCGCAGGGCGGGAATCAAATAGGCCAGTGTTTTACCAGTGCCCGTTTCCGCTTCTGCCAACAGCACATCGCCAGCATCAAATGCAGCTGCAATTTCTTCCGACAATTTAATTTGCTCATCCCGGCGCGCATAGCCGGGCAGATCAGTTGTTAATGGTGAATTATCAGAGAAATCACGTCGAACTTGTTCAATAAGATTAATCATTGATCGGCAATGGATGCAGGCAGGCAACGTTGTGCCCACTGTTCTGAACATGCAGCTTACCATCAAACTGAGCGCACTCACTGCTAGCGTAAGGACAACGCGGTTGATATGCGCAACCCGAATCAGCTGTGGCCTCCGTAGTCTCATTGGCATCAACAGCTAATGACTGGCGTTCTTTCGGATGGGCAATTGGACGTGCATCAAGCAGAGCCCGCGTATAGGGGTGCTGTGGATGTTGGAACAGATCATCGGCAGTGCCCTGCTCCACGATACGGCCGGCAAACATCACAGCAACGCGATCTGAGATATGCTGTATCACAGACAGATCATGCGAAATAAACAGATATGCCAAGCCTTTAGCAGACTGGATATCTTTTAACAGATTCAGAATCTGCGCCTGCACTGATACATCCAGAGCAGATACCGGTTCATCCAAGACCAATACTTTTGGCTCCACTATCAGAGCGCGTGCAATACCGATGCGTTGACGTTGACCACCAGAGAATTGATGCGGATAGCGGTCCAGGCCCGATGCATCCAGCCCACACAGCTGTAATGTTTCTGCAACTTTTTCACGCCGCTGCTGTTGTGAGAGCTCTGGCTGGTGCACACGCAGGCCTTCCGCCACAGTTTGCCAGATCTTCATACGCGGATTCAAACTGGCAAACGGGTCCTGAAAAACCATCTGAATATGACTGCGGCGCTGCCTCAGTGCCTTTCCTGATAATGATGAGATATCATCAGCACCCCAATAAATGGTGCCGGAATCACCCTTTAACAGACGCATTGCCAAACGCGCTGTCGTTGATTTACCACTGCCTGACTCGCCAACAATTGCTAATGTCTCTCCAGCGTTCAGCTGAAATGAAACATCATTCACAGCCCACTTTGCTTTACCAATGGAGCGAAACATGCCACCGGCTGCAAACGTCTTAATCAACGTTTTGACTTCAAGTACGCTCATAATCTTTCATTATCCTCAGGCGCAGCCTCTACGTGCAGACAGCGCGCAATATGCTTTCCAGCTTGCCAGGCATTGGCCTGCAGAGGGCCCTGTTTACAATCGTTTTGTGCAAGCGGGCAACGCTCTGCAAAATGACAACCTTGCGGCCACTGGCCGGGTTGAGGCACCTGTCCACCAATCACGGGCAGTGCATGCCCTACTTCCGACACTTCAGGTCTACAGCCCATCAAAGCACGGGTATATGGGTGGGCCGGTTGATTAAAGATTTCACTAACAGGCCCTGATTCAACAATTTGACCGGCATACATCACAGCCACATCATCACACATCTCAGCCACCAGACCGAAATCATGCGTCACCAATAACAGACCAAGATTACGTTTTCTCTGCAAATTCAATAACAGCGCAATAATGCGTTTCTGAACGGAGACATCGAGCGCAGTTGTCGGTTCATCAGCAATAATATAATCAGGATCCGCAGCCATCGCCATGGCAATGAGAACACGCTGCCGCATGCCCCCCGATAGTGCATCAGGATACTGCTGCAAGATCTGTCGAGCATCCTGCATGCCTACATCAGTCAACAGAAGTTCAGCACGTGCCGTAGCCTGTTTCTTATCTAGGTCCAGATGCAGACGAATCACTTCGGTAATTTGACTAGCTATAGAAAAAACAGGATTGAGTGCTGTCATAGGCTCCTGAAACACCATTGAAATACGTCCACCACGCAAACGGCGAAGTGTCTCATCACTCATCTCAAACAGGCTTTCGCCATCCAGTAAAATATCACCACTGTTTTTTCTAACACCCTGATGTTCACCAAGACGCAGAATCGATTGTGCAGTTAACGACTTACCACAACCGGACTCACCCACCAGGCCAAGCACACGGCCTTCTTCAAGTTTGAGTGAAAGCGAAGAGACTGCCTCAACAGACTCTCCTTGTATGGTAACTGATAATGATAAATCACGAATTTCAAGCATGGCGGAAGTGTGACGTAAGCGTGCTGCTGTTGCCAGAATCTTTATGAAGGCAATCTGCAAGATGAAAAGAGGCAATATACTTACATTTCATTTCTTTCCCCCCCATCACCTCTGATATCGTTTGTTTGATGCAGGGAAAAAGCCCATAAGTTCAATACTGTAAAACCAACAAGCGCATATACAGCTGGCAATGATGAACTCAGTTGCTTTGACTCTTCACTTCATGATGTTCGTCTTCACTGTAAAGCTGATCAATATTTAAAGGTTTATCAGCATCCTCATGATCAGAACCTTGCTGCAGCCATCGCATAGCTTCTTTACGATTCCTGACCCCGCCCTGACCATTAAGATACATCAACCCAAGATTATGTTGCGCCTTGGCATGCCCCTGTAGCGCAGCTGCTTTCCACCACTTTATCGCCTTGCGTTCATCTTTATATTGGAGGTTGGTGGCATAAATCAAACCCAACGCATACTGGGCATCTGCTAAACCTTGATTGGCAGCCTGCTTAAACCATTTCACCGCAGCCTTCTCTTTGAATCTGTTACTGCGCTTTTCATACAAGATCAGCGCCAATGATAGCTGAGCCTGATCTAAGCCCTGCTGTGCTGCTTTGCCAAAGAATTTAATTGCCTGAGATGCATCTTTCGTTACCCCACGGCCTTCATGATAGATCAGACCGAGCATGAATTGATCATGAGCATTACCTTGCTTTGCTGCCAGTGCATATTGTTGAAAAACATTCACATCTGATTGAAGTCTGTGTTGCGCAGCCAGCTTCTCTATAACACTGATCGCATTTTCAGTTTTGACAGGCTTATCCTCAAGCAGAGCGGTTTCAGATGTAGTGGTAACCCTATTAACCATTGAATGCAGTGAAGAAAGAGTCATGGTTTTCTGATTTACACCTTGCTTTACAACGTGTACAGAAGGTTCCAGACGGTTTGTATGACTGGGCACTGCGCCCCTTTTTTGCTCAGAACGTAACACTGTAGTGCCGTTAAGTTCATGCAAGCGCCGTTGATAAGTTTCAGCATGGGCAATGAGCATATGTTTTTGGTGATATGTAATCATAAGCTCTAATGCCCGACGGTTATTCGGATCAATTTTTAATGTACTACTGAGATAACGCTTAGCACTTAAAGGTTTATGCTTCATATAATACTGAGCCACTTTCAAATGCCACAACGCATTATCTGGTTCCAACTTTATAGCACGCTGGTAGGCAGCCAGCGCATCTCTGGAGTTGAGTTTTTCAGATACCCTACCCCAACCAGTTAATGCCAGTAGATGTTTTTTATCAATAAACAGAACCATTTTATAGCGCTTTGTAGCGAGTCGAAAATC
>JAJFLF010000198.1 GCA_021772845.1 Mariprofundus sp. | reverse complement strand
CCCTTTGGGCTGTGCCGTGGTGCCTGAAGTATAGGCCAGTGTTGCCAGAGTATCTCTGTCGATATTGTTTAAGCGTTGTGCAAGTGCATCTTCGTCTATTTCACCTGATTCTAAATCACTGATTAGTGCCACCCTATCGCTTAAGTCGCTGTTTGTGATGGCGTAAATGCTTTGCATGCATGGGCACTGCTCAGTTGCTTCTATAAGGTTTTGCAAAAGCTTATCATCGGATGTGATACAGGTGATGGCGCAGGAATCATTGAGTACATGGCTGATGTCCTGAATCTGATATGTGCAATAGAGCGGAACAGTAACTGCGCCAATAGAGAGGATGGCATAATCAATAACAGCCCATTCCGGACGGTTCTCCATCAAAAGGGCTATGCGATCTCCAGCCTGTACTCCTGCACGTATTAAGCCGCATGCGATCTGTTTAATGCGTGATTCCATCTCTGCATAGGTGACTGGCCCGTAGCTGTTATTTTTACGGTACCATTGCGCAGGCTCACCAGCATGCTGTGCGGCGGTGTAAAACAGTGCTTCTGGCAAGTTATTTATGCCATTGATATTGATTGCAGTGTTCGTCATTTAGCAGTGATGGCTACAGGGGCCGAGTATCTTCATAAGATCAGCATAGACGACTTTTTGCCTGCTCACAATGCATAGATTGAGGTTGTATGCTGCAATTTCATGATAGTCCAATAGTTACACCTTTTGAATTTTTTGAAAAGTGGCATGATTACGACCATGTCTACTCATCCTTCTCTATCTCAGCCAGGTCTGTTGTTTATGGACATGGATTCCACCCTGATTCAGTGCGAATGCATTGATGAAATTGCTGACTATTTGGGTATTAAACAGCAAATATCTGAAATTACTGAACGTGCCATGCGGGGAGAACTGGATTTTTCCGAATCATTGATCGAACGGGTTCAGTTATTGGCAGGGCTCGATGCTGAGGTGTTGGAGCAGGTCTATGTGGAACGTATTGTATTAACAGAAGGGGCGGAGAATCTCATTCGTACGCTTCAAAGTCATGGCTGGAAAGTAGGCTTGGTGTCGGGTGGTTTTACCTATTTTACCGATAAGTTCAAAGCACGGCTGAATTTGGATTTTACCCGTTCCAATGTGTTAGAGATTCACCATGGTAAATTAACAGGTTCAGTGCTTGGCGATATTGTGGATGCGGAGACCAAGCGCCGTTGTCTTATGGAACAGGCCGATATTTATAGTATTCCGATGTCACAAACCGTTGCGATTGGGGATGGTGCAAATGATCTGCCCATGATCCATGCCGCTGGTCTGGGTATTGCTTTTCATGCCAAACCGAAAGTGGTTGAGCAGGCTCCATATGCCTTTAACGAAGGTGGCTTGGATCAGGCGCTGACTTTATTGGCTCCATGAGAAAGGCCCTTGTCTGTTCATACTGAAGGGTGCTCGAGCAGTTCTAATTCAGAGGCTGTGAAACCTGCCTGTTCACGGGCCACCATATTATATGGCCCCATCAGACCTTTCGGATAAAACTCAGCCAACAGCGCGCTAAATGTACTCACTGTATCCAGGCCACGCTGCTTACAACAATAACGGTACCATCGATTTCCGGTGGCTACGTGGGTAATTTCATCGCGCAAAACAATGTCCAGAATGCTGACTGCGTTATGGTCCCCTGCCTGCGCTAATTTTTTTTGGATGCCGGGCGTGACATCAAGGCCTCGCGCTTCCAGCACACGAGGTACCAGGGCCATGCGCTGCAATACATCCGTAGCTGTTTTCTCACACATTTCCCATAAACCACCATGCGCAACATAATCACCATATTCACCATCCAGATGACGCAGATGGGCACGCACCAGCTCAAAATGATAGGCCTCCTCATAAGCTACTTGTAACCAGTCGGTGTAGTATGCATTCGGCATATTGGCGAATCGTTGTATCGCATCGAGAGCCAGATTGATGGCATTAAACTCAATATGGGCAATGGCATGCATCATTATCGCTCGCCCTTCTGATGTGCCAAAACCACGGCGGGGTGTTTTACTGCCGCGAACGAGTTCCGGTTTGTCGGGCCGGCCTGGCTGACATAGCTCTGGCATGGTTGCTTCTGTGTCGAGGCTGAGCTTGCCAAGCCGGTGTGCTCGCATCAATTCGCGAACGAGATGCAGCTTTTCATCGGGATCAGCTGACTGTAGGCACTGCATTGCCATGTGGCGCATTTCATTCATTACTTGAGCATCCCCTTCTCCATCTTCAGCATGTGGCCATGTCTTCTCATATTTCAGAATTGAGCCAACGCGCTACTGCCCTTGCTGCCATGACGCAGGCTATTTACCTGGTGAATAGCATTGCCCGCAAAGGTGTGGTGGATACTGAAGATAGTCGCGTGATGATGGAAAGTATTTTTTCAGAGGCCTCTACTCATCCGCAGCAGACGGTGTTGGAGTTGTATGGTGGTGTTGAGAAGCTGGACACCGGAATCCGTGTCTGCATCAAGCTATTGCAGGGCGAGAAACTGCCTGAAGCAAAGGACCTGATGCTCTATAGCGCGGGTTTGACAGCACTTGAGCGGCGGCTTGGCAAAGATGCCGCCATGCGGCAGAGGTTGGCTGATGGCATGAGTCGTATCAGTAAGCAGCGCCAATATTTCGGCGATGCTATGCATCATAATGTGATTGCTGCAGTTGCAGATCTGTATGGTGATACGATCAGTACAATGAAACCACGTATTATCGTGCGTGGTAAACCGGAATTTCTGAGTCAAACGAATCATACCATGCGGGTGCGAGCCCTGTTGATGTCAGGATTGCGTGCCGCTCACCTTTGGCATCAACACGGTGGTGGTCATTTGAGTCTGTTACTGCGGCGCAAGGCGCTGTTGCGCGAGTTGGAATTGTTGCAGGGCTGAAACGAGGTTGCTGCGAAGCTCTCAGTTTTCTGCTATACTCCATTACTTGTGAAAAAAAAGGAGGGTCTATGAAAGCTATTCTATTATTGTTTACGTTATTTGCGTTCGCATTGCCTGCGACGAGTGCAGGTTTCTTTGCCAGCCTGGATGAGCGTGCTGATGCGATGAATGCTCAACTTGAAGGTAAAAGTGATTACCATGCATATTTGGCGCGTGAACTGGCTGATATTGCATTTGAAGAAAAATCTCAGCATGACACTGGTGTTGCTAAAGAGTTTATGAGCATGGCTGAAGAGCATGCTGCGCAGTCTGGAGGTGCAAAATGATGCATCGCATAATTCTATTATTGGCTGTCTTCTCCATGTCCGCTTGTGCACACCATATCAATACGGATAGCAGTGAGCTGGATGCTGCACGCAATGCTATTGCAGCAGCGAAAGCTGCCGGTGCCGAGAAATGTGCGCCTAAGTTGCAGGCACAGGCAGTTGCATCACTCTATTGGGCTGCGCATGAACTTGATGAGGTCGGTTATCACCCGGATGAACCACCAGAGTTGATTGCCAAAGCAATAGCGAAAGCCAAAGCGGCGCAAAACAAAGCCCGTGCAGGCTGTAACGTGGTTGTTGAAGTGATCAGTCTTGATGGTGTCTATTTTGATAGCAATAGTGCTGATCTTAAAGCGACATCTACCTCAACACTGGATCGTGCTGTGAAAACATTGAAGAAACGCAGCAAGATCAATGTTGAAGTCGCGGCCCATACCGATAGTCAGGGCTCTGAAGCATACAATGAAGCACTCTCCAATCGTCGTGCTGCCAGTGTTAAGGAGTATCTGATTTCCCACGGCATTAGTACCAGTCGATTAACATCGAAGGGTTATGGCGAATCGCAGCCTGTAGCGAGCAATATGGAAGCTGCCGGGCGTGCGAAAAATCGACGCGTAGAGCTTCGCATCATGTCTAAATAACATCATAGTGTTGTATCCATGCGGGTCGCTTGCGGCCCGCATTTTTTTTGATGATTTGAGAAGATGACCAGGTAGCAGATCACTGAAATATTAATCCGATGAAAAATCGAGACCATAGATAGTATTCAGCGGACAGGTAGTTATGATTCGGGCTTAGCTCAAGCAGCAATGGAGAAACAAGGTGAAACAAGCACTGGAACAAGCATTACAGCAAGCGTTGGAAATATTATTGGCGGAGCATCCCGATGCAGCTATGCCGCCGGTGGTATTGAATCGACCCAAGCAGAAAGATCATGGTGATTATGCAGCCAATATTGCGATGCCGCTGGCACGCGTATTGAAACGTAGTCCGCAGCAGATTGCCGCTGCCATTCTGGATGTTGTGGTTTGGCCTGAAGCGGTTGAAAAGGCTGAAATCGCAGGGCCGGGCTTTATCAATATTCGTCTGCAGCAAGCTTCTGAAGCCAGCGCATTGAAAATGATTCTTGCAGCAGGCACTCAGTATGGCCGGGTGGATGTGGCTGATAATGCTGAAAAGGTGAATCTTGAGTTTGTTTCCGCCAATCCAACAGGTCCTATGCATGTTGGTCATGGGCGTGGAGCGGTTGTGGGTGATGCGCTGGCAAATGTGTTGATGGCAGTGGGTCACGATGTTAAACGTGAATATTATATCAATGATGCAGGTGCCCAGATTGGGGTGTTGGCGAATAGTGTATGGTTACGTATGCAGGAACTGCAGGGTGAAGTGATTGATTTCCCCGATGGTGCATACCCGGGTGAATATATTGTTCAGATTGCGGGTGAACTGCTTCAGAAACATGATTATCAGACGTTAAAACAGCTCAATGATGATGAGCGCTTGCTGGCGATATCCCAAGATGCAATTGATGCCAATATGACCATGATTCGTGCTGATCTGGCGGCAGTTGGTATTGAGTTCGATATCTTTTTCTCTGAGCAGGATTTGCACAGCAGTGGACGTGTGCAGGCATTGATTGAGCAGCTGCAGGCCGATGGTGTGGTCTATAAAGGTGTTCTGCCACCACCGAAGGGGAAAGAAGTCTCCGATTATATCCCAGTTGAACAACTCTTGTTCCGTACGACTGATTTTGGTGATGATGTGGATCGCCCGCTGGCCAAACAGGATGGCACGGCCACCTATTTTGCCGCAGATATTGCTTACCACGTTGACAAACATCAGCGTGGTTTTGATCGCATGATTGATGTGTGGGGCGCTGATCACGGTGGATATGTTACACGCGTTCAGGCTGCGATGAAGGCGTTGATACAGACTGAGGCCCAGCCTGATGTGATCCTGGTTCAGATGGTGAACCTGACCCGTGATGGTAAACCCGTGAAGATGTCTAAACGCGCGGGCACATTTGTCACACTGCGTGAAGTGGTGGATGAAGTTGGTTCCGATGCTGTGCGTTTTAACTTTATGACACGGCGGGTGGAGTCGCAGCTTGATTTCGATCTGGAAGCGGCCAAGAAGAAGAATGACGAAAATCCGGTCTATTATGTGCAATATGCATATGCACGTATTCAGGCGATTCTGCGTAAAGCGCTGGATGAAGGTGTTGATGCAGGCCTGATCAATGGGCCGGATATTGATGATGTTGATGTGTCAGTGCTGACAGCACATGAAGAGCAGCGGTTGATCGCTCACCTGCTGGCTTATCCTGATACCTTGAAGAAATCAGCAGAACGGCTGGAAGCTTATCGTGTAGCTACCTATGTGATGCGATTGGCGGCCGATTTCCATAGTTTTTATCACAAGAATAGAGTTGTGAGTGACGATGCGACGTTGACTGCAGCGCGCGTATTGTTGATTCGTGCAGTGGCTCAAGTGATTAGCAATGGTTTGTCTATTCTGGGTGTATCTGCACCAGAGCGCATGTAATGCATCTGTTTGTGATGAGTGGAGCAGGCAGTTAAATGGCAAGACAGGATTTTGCGCACAATTCCGCACCAACTAAAACTAAGGCACCGAGTGGTGTGGCTTCAGTTCTACCAGTAGTGGCAATTATTTTTGTTGCTGCGACATGCTTTGCCGCCGGTTACTGGCTTGGCACAGGCGATGTTCAGCAGACAGGCAACAAAACCGATGTTGATGTAGTTAAGGCTCAGTTAGCAGTCAAAGATGCTGAAGCAAAGATGCAAATGGCGCGGGTTGAAACCCTGGAAGCGCTGGTTGAACAGTGGAAAAGCAAAGCTGGAGAAGGAGCTCACACCAAGGTGGGTGAACTGCAGTTTTATAAAACTTTACCCAAGCAGTCAGTGATGCCTGCTCCGTTCTCTGCAAAATCTGAGGGTAGGAGCGTGCAAAAGGCTGCCGTAGTACCGAAACATGCTGCCATCAAGGCTGTAGTGTCAGTGCAAGCTGAGTCGGCGGTTCCGGCGAGTAACAACAGATCGTTTGATGGCCATCCCTATCGTGTTCAGATCGCTTCGTTTCGTCGCCAGAGTGATGCAGCTCCAGTGCAGGAAAAAATTAAGCGGGCTGGGTTCCCTGCTTTTATAAGATCCGTTGATTTAGGCGATAAAGGTATGTGGTTTCGGGTCTATGCGGGCCCATTTGTATCTAAAGCGGTAGCCGAGAGAAAGCGCAAGCAGATTGAAATGCAAATGAATATTAAAGGGCTGCTGGTTCGTGGCAGCTGAGCATTCGAGGGAAGCCGAGCGTCAGAAGTGGCTAATGCAGGTGCTGGGTGATGGAGTCGTCATTCGACCACTGGCTGGTGATGCGTCGTTTCGTTGCTATTTTAGAATCCAAGATGGTGATGAGCATTTTGTACTGATG
>JAJFLF010000197.1 GCA_021772845.1 Mariprofundus sp. | reverse complement strand
CATTTCATAGAACCAAACGTGTTCGGTGGCTGGTTTTGTTACTTTATCCTTCGGACCCCACACCTTTGTAAAGAGCAGGATGGCGGTGCTGACACCGGCATAGGGTTTGAACACGCCGCTGGGCATGCTGATCACAGCCTTTAGGTCGCAGCGATCCACCAACAGCTGGCGCAAGTTCTGGAAGGCCCCGCCGGAACCGAACAACACACCTTGCGGCACGATAACACATGCGGTACCGCCCTTTTTCAACAGGCGATAGATGTTCTCCACAAACAGCAATTCAGTCTTGGTAGTGCCGAGTTGCAAGTTCTCGTTGATGTCGCCCTTGTCAATGCTGCCAGTAAAAGGCGGGTTGGCCATGACAATGTCGTACTCAGCTTCTTCAATGAAGCTCTTGCTTAAGGTATCTTTGTAGTCGATTTTGGGTTCGTCGATACCGTGCATCATCAGGTTCATCAAGCCCAGTCGCACCATGGTGCTGTCGATGTCGTAGCCAAAGAGAGACTGACTCAGAATAGCCTGAGACTTTTCGGTGAGACCCGCTGACACCGAGGTACGGACAAATCCGTCGTCATCCGGTTGCAGGTTTTTGGCCCCAGCCTTGAGCGCCAACTGAGTGATGATATATTGATAGGCACCCAGTAAAAAACCACCGGAACCGCAGGCAGGATCAGAGATGCGATGGCCCAACTGCGGCTGCACAAGTTCAACCATGAGCTTGATGATGTGGCGCGGGGTGCGGAACTGGCCGTTCTTACCGGCAGTGGCTATCTCTGAGAGCAGCATTTCATAGACATCGCCCTGGATATCCTGAAAAGCCTGGCCCTTTTCCCGGGAATCCGTCTCCATGATCTCAAAGATCTCATCTATGGTCTTCCCCGCCTCCACCAGCAAGGCCGGCTTTGGTATGATGAATACGGCATTTTTCATGTGATGCGTGAAGTTTGATTCTGCGCCGTTCATGTCCCTAAGGAAGGGGAAAACCTTGCTCTGAACATGATGGAGCATCTCTTCCGCCTGCATGCGGTTGAACGCGGTCCAGCGTAAGGTCTTTTTATCGATAGCAAAGACCTTTTGTTCTTCCTCGGGCTTGTCCCTATGCTCCGGCGGAATCCAGGTACCGCTGAATTTGGATGTATACTTTTCGCCAGAAAACTCGGCAGCTGACTGACGATCCAGATCAAGATTATCCAACCGTTTCATGAACAGCAGGTAGGTGATCTGTTCAATAGCCGTGAGCGGATTGGAGATACCACCACTCCAGAATTTGTTCCAGAGCTGGTCTATTTTGCTTCTTAGTTCAGGATTGTTTTGTAGCATATATTAGACTCCTTGGGTTTTGGTTGTTAGCCAAAAGGCACATTACGCCGCCAGCCTTTCTGTAAGTTGTAATATTTCGTTGATTTCGGCCGGGCTGAACACGCCGCGAATCCCTTGCGGGTGGATCACCGTAAACGGCGCATTGATCAGGTCTTTCTTTTCCACCTTCTCACGTTCGACTATGAAGTTTTTTAGCAGGTTGAGAAACTCCAGTTGTCGACTGCTAAGGTTGGTGTGCTGCCGGATGAACTGGTCGAAGGCTTCGCTGACAGTCTCCGGAAAACTTTTCAAAATCTCGATGCCTAAGATATGTCGGATAAACTGGATAAAGTGGGCCTTGCGATTCCTGTAGACCTGGCGCAACAGATTCTCGGTAATGTGCGGGTGGTCGGCATGCAACAACTCGGCAAGTTCATTAGCCTCCTCCGGACTGACATCTTCGCCATTCTTGATTTTCAGCAGAACGGAATTGTGTTCAGTCAGCTCTGTGATCAGAGCCTCAACCATTTCCCGGTAGCGGCTGATGCTTACGGCCTCGTGCTGTGGGCCGAATTCCACATACTCCTTGTGGTGTAGAGTGTCGGTCAGGTCGAGGTGAATCTGGCCAAGGCCGGTAATCTGCTCACGGAATTTCATCAAAGGGCCGAGCTTGACACAAAGCTCATCCAGCTCATCCTCAAGCTCGATTGGATTAGTCTTACTCCAGTAGTGGCTGGTTTGGGCGGCGCGAATCAGAGATTCCTCGGCTTTGACGAAGTTGATGCTGAGAGGCAGCTCGCTGATTTGCTCGACGATGCCCTCTTTGAGGGTTTCGCCCCTTTCCTTTTCTTCACTCAGTTTGGACAGTGAATACTCAAGCAAGTCGCGCTCGAACCTCATGGCCTTGAAGTCGGTTTCGGAAACCGTGCGGAACAGAGGCTTGATGTCAGCGCGCAGAAATTCCAGCTTCTGGTGGTTGAGGTTGATCCAGAAGTTGTCTTCATTAAGTCGATTAAGGGGCGTTGCAGCCTCTATGATGACAACAGAACTTTTCGGTAGTTCCGCGATCTGCTTGCGGAGTTTGTCGACTTCACGTTCGGCAATGTTTTGCTGGCCGCAGTCGATGGCTTTTTCGATCTTGTCGAGACGCAGGCCAACCAGCCGAACCGGCAAAGGGATTTGCGGTTTGAGCTCCTTGCCTTTGGGCTGGAGTTTAAAATATTCAAAGTTGTCCCAGCAATCCAGGACCAAAAAAACATCTTTTTCAGTGCACCAGGGTTTGGGTTTGCTGGTTTCCAGCAGGCGTGTGCCACGTCCGATCATCTGCCAGAACTTGGTGTAGGAGTAAACCGGCTTGGCAAAAACAAGATTGACGATTTCGCGCACGTCTATCCCGGTATCGAGCATATCAACGCTAATGGCGATACGAGGCATGTCGTTGTTAGTAAACTGGTCAAGCAGGCCACCCTTACCATAGACTCGTGGGTCGTCTGAGACCAGCACCTTGGCCAGCTCACCTTTATATTGGGGATAGAGTTTATCAAAGATTTCCTCAATGCGCCGCGCGTGCGCTATGGTGGAACAGAAGAATATGGTCTTGCCGGGCAACACACCATTGGAATCCTTGATGCACTCCTCCATATATTCCTTGACGATTAGCGTATTGGTGCCCTTGTTGACAACCTGTTTCTCAAGCTGCGAACCTTCGAAGTTGATCTCTTCAACTTCCTTGCCTTCCTGCAGAAGCTTCTTCTGATCTTCCAGCGAGATGGTGCGCTTGCTGATCCCTTCCATCTGAAATTTGGTTTGAATTTTCATTACCTGAAAGCTGCAAAGGTGGGGCGGTACGTTGTTGACAGCTTCCTCAAATGTATAGGCGAAGGTCGGGATACCATCCTCGCAATGAAAAAGACTGAAGGTGTTACGATCGATAATAGCGATGGGTGTTGCTGTCAGCCCCAAAGTGATAGTCTTGAAGTAGTCGAGAACCTCACCATATATATTGTAAATGGAGCGGTGGCTTTCATCGATGACGATAAAGTCAAAAAAATGCGGTGAGAAGTACTGGGACTCATCCCGGATGATATTGAGCATTGTGGGATAAGTAGATATATATATGCGCCGATCCTTGGCAATAAGTTTTTCGCCAACATGTGGCCAACGCGGTTCATTAGGCAAATGTTCTTTAAACGCCCCCAGCGCCTGCTCCCTAAGCGCAATGCGGTCCACTAGGAAAAGTACTTTTTCCGCATGGCCGGAGCGCATCAGTGCATCCACCATAGCGATGCAGGTACGAGTCTTGCCGGTGCCTGTTGCCATCACCAGCAGGAAGTCGCGCTTCTTCTGTTCAATACCTTCTAGCACTGCACGGATGGCGCGGATCTGATAGTCACGGTCTGCGATGGAGGTATTGATCAGTTCTTGAGTAAGGGGTTTACGGTTGCGACGGATGTATTGGAATCGTTCAAGATCGTCACGGGTTGGAAACCCAACTACCTTTCGAGGAGGGTAGTTGTCAAGATCCCAAAAGTAGGTTTCAAGGCCGTTAGTATAAAAACAGAACGGAAGTTCGCCGCCTTTTTCTTTATGAATATTTACACAGTATTGTTTCGCCTGCTCACGGCCAATGGCTGCATCTACTGAGGTTTTTTTTGCTTCAATAACGGCTAATGGTTTACCGTCTCTACCCAACAAAACATAGTCGCTAAATTGGTGGCCTTGATAGGGTGTTTGGGCCTCTTTAACACCTTCAGGTAATCCAACTTCAATGTCAAATTCCTCAACCACCTGCGAACGATCCTCAACATTCCAGCCTGCAGATTGCAGTTGTTTATCGATGATTTGTTTGCGTGTTTGGTTTTCGTTTTTCAAAGCACTTATTAGTCGTTACTTGTCATATTAAGAGTTTCTGATTTAGCCCAATTATTCAAGATGTTACATTGTAACGAAAA
>JAJFLF010000196.1 GCA_021772845.1 Mariprofundus sp. | reverse complement strand
TATCTGATCATTGGTCTGATTGTCATTATATTAACCTCCTTTTTTGCTTACTATTTGATTCGTCATGTGGCGGGATCACTAACATCAATGGCGAAGCAACTCACAACAGCTGCAGAACAGGGCAATCATTACCACCTGTTCACTGAACCACGAAAAGATGAGATTGGTATGTTGGCAGAAGCATTCAATAATCTGATTAAAGAGCGACAGCTTTCAGAGAGACTTTTACGCAAACTCTCCAGCTCTGTTGAACAGACAAGTGAATCGATGGTTATTATCAATCGGGATAAAATCATTGAATATGCCAACCCTGCGACGGAGAGATTAACTGGCTTTAAAAAAACTGAAATTATCGGGGAAAATATCGATCTGTTTAAATACGAGAGTAATATAGTGCGTGAAATTACGCGTACTGTTTTGAAGGGCGAGAGTTGGCGGGGAAGAGCCCAGGTTCATCTGAAGGATGGGAGTGCGAAGTCCATTATGTTGGCGATTTCACCGATTAATGATGAAAAAGATGAACTTACGCATCTGATTATTGCGCAACAGGATATTTCTGAACTGGAAAGATTAGAGGAGCAGTTCCATCAAGCGCAGAAGATGGAATCGATAGGCAACCTTGTTGGTGGCATTGCGCATGATTTTAACAATATTTTAGCAGGTATGACCGGTAAGCTCTATCTGGCCCAGAGTAAAGTGGAGAAAGCACCTATTGATGCGATAAAGAATATCTCTGATGCTGAAGAGCTGGGGTATAAAGCGGCAAGCATGATTCAGCAGCTGTTAACGTTTGCACGGAGGGATACCGTAAAGGTTGGTGAAATAGATTTGGTGTTAGTTATAAAAGAAGCGTTTAATTTGAGTAAGACTGCCATACCTGAAAATATCAAAATAGATCTGAAAACCTGTGAGGAAGCGTTACCAGTGCAGGGAGATGTGGTTCAAACACATCAGATATTAATGAATTTGATCAATAATGCGATCCATGCCGTTGAAGGGAAAAAAGGTGGGCATGTGTCTGTTTCAGTGGCCCCGTTTCAGGCAGATGAGCAGTTTATGCATCATAACCCGGAGTTGGAATGCAGGGAGCTGGCAAGGTTAAGAGTTGAAGACAATGGCATGGGGATATCTGAGCAGAATATTCAACATGTATTTGAGCCATTTTATACAACCAAAGGCGTGGGGAAGGGCACGGGACTTGGATTATCAATGGTGTATGGGGCTGTGAAGCGTCATGGCGGTACTGTTAATATTACCAGTCATCACGGCTCTGGATGCAGGATAGATATATATTTTCCGATGATTGATGCAAAGAATTTCCTGGAAAGCAGGGTTGAAGAAAGGAAGCTGCATCATGGTAACGGTGAATTGATTTTGGTGGTCGATGATAATATCGATGTACTGGAAACCAATTGTTCCATATTGGAAGATCTGGGTTATGTAGTAATTAAAGCTGTCGATGGCAGGCACGCAGTTGAATGTTTTTCTCAGCAAGTAGAAGATATTTCCCTGGTGATGCTGGATGTGGTTATGCCTGTGATGGGTGGTGTAGAGGCGGCTGAAGAGATTTGGATGATCTCTTCGCATATGCCGATTATCTTTATGACTGGATACGATAAAGACCAGGAACTGCTAAAAAAGGTGAATCTAAAAGAAAGTGTTGTGATGAGTAAACCTGCTCCTATTGAAGAGATCGCTCTACAGCTGCATCTGTTGATTAAAAATAGATAGGGGTGCCTGCCTTGGCAATGTGCTCAGCAAGGATAGTCTTCCTGAAATGTTATTGGTTATCTTTCTTATGTTATCCATTCCAATCGGTTGCTTTTGTACATGGTTCGCCTGGAAGGCGCATCAGGTTGGGCGGCCGATGGTTGTGCGTGGCATGTTGGTGGCGGCTTTTATCAGCTTTGCATCAGCGCTGCTGTTTGGTGGATGGAGCTATATCGTCATCACGGCTTAGTGATGAATCTGCTCGCTGATTGAAACATAGTCTTTCTATTCCGCTTTAACTTTAGCTATCTCACCTGATCACCAGGATTAAAACCGGAACATCCTTCCAGATGCGATTACAACTGCTATGCTTCGCTGACTTTTTTCAGGAGTGTCATTATGGCCGATTATCAGTATATCTATTCTATGGAAGGCGTCGGCAAGGTTGTCGACAATAAGAAGGAGATATTGAAAGATATTTACCTCTCATTTTTCCCGGGTGCCAAGATTGGTGTGTTGGGTCTGAATGGTTCCGGTAAATCGACACTGTTGAGGATTATGGCTGGCCTGGACACTGAGATCCTTGGTGAAGCAAGACCTGCACCGGGTATTCGCATTGGTTATTTGTCACAGGAACCTGAGCTGGATGAGACAAAAGATGTGCGCGGTAATGTAGAAGAGGCAGTGCAGCCGATGAAAGATGCCTTGGCTGAGCTTGATGCGGTCTATGCGGCTTATGGTGAACCTGATGCCGATTTTGATGCCATTGCTGCCAAGCAGGCCAAGCTTGAAAACTTTATTGAAGCCGGCGACGGACATAATCTGAATCGTAAACTCGATGTTGCTGCCGATGCGTTGCGTCTGCCGGAGTGGGATGCCGATGTAACAAAACTCTCCGGTGGTGAGCGCCGTCGTGTTGCTCTCTGTCGCCTGCTGTTATCCAACCCTGATATGTTGCTGCTTGATGAGCCTACCAACCATCTGGATGCTGAATCGGTGGCATGGTTGGAGCGTTTTCTGCATGACTACCCTGGCACTGTTGTGGCGGTCACCCATGACCGTTATTTCCTTGATAATGTGGCAGGCTGGATTCTTGAACTGGATCGCGGTCGTGGTATTCCGTTTGAAGGTAATTATAGCGGTTGGCTGGAGCAGAAGGAAAAACGTCTGTCTGTAGAAGAGAAACAGGAATCATCACGCCAGAAAGCTATGAAACAGGAGCTTGAGTGGGTGCGTGCAGGCACTAAGGGTCGTCATGCTAAATCAAAAGCGCGTTTAAAAGCCTTTGATGAGCTGTCTGGTCGCGAAGCGCAGGAGCGCAATGCCACCAAACAGATCTTCATTCCATCCGGTGAACGTTTGGGTGATATCGTATTTGATGCGGAAGCTGTGAATAAAGGTTTCGGTGATAAGGTGCTGGTTGAGAATCTGAACTTCAGTCTGCCTCGTGGTGGTATCGTGGGCATTATTGGTGCTAATGGTGCGGGTAAGACCACACTGTTCCGTATGTTAACCGGTCAGGAAGAGCCTGACTCAGGTAATCTGGTTAAGGGTGAGACCGTCAATGTCTCATACGTGGATCAGTCTCGTGATGCTCTCGATGATAAGAAAACAGTCTGGCAAGAGATCTCCGGTGGTTCTGATACGATGTATCTGGGCAAAGTGGAAGTGCAGAGCCGTGCTTATTGTGGCCGTTTTAACTTCAAGGGCGGAGATCAGCAGAAGAAAGTCAGCATGCTTTCCGGTGGTGAACGCAACCGTGTGCATCTGGCCAAAATGTTGAAAGAGGGTGGCAATGTATTGCTGCTGGATGAGCCGACCAATGATCTCGATGTTGAAACTTTGCGTGCGCTCGAAGAAGCGCTGCTCGATTTTGCCGGTTGTGCGATTGTGATCTCGCATGACCGCTGGTTCCTTGATCGTGTGGCGACCCATATGCTGGCCTTTGAAGGTGAAGGTCATGTCGAGTGGTTCGAAGGCAACTTTGAAGAGTATGAAATCGATAAGAAGAAACGTCTGGGTGAAGATGCAACCCAGCCGCATCGCATGAAATATAAGAAGTTGGTTGTGTGATTGGGCAGCCCCGTTCGCTTCCTGTCGATCCGGTAGCACCGGATGCTCTGATTGGCATTCCGCGTCAGCAGACCAATGCGAAACGCTGGGAGGGTGAATTGTGGACGGAGTTTGTTGTGTCTCTTCAACAACAGGACATTGAGGTGAGGGAGCAGCGCTCTGCAACCGGCGTCTATGTCACCGATGCAGGTGGTCTAGCACATGGCCTGCCGCATGGTGTGGTGGTGGCCAAATCGGCTGAACAGATCGCAAACTTGATGAAAGCGGCACAGCGTTTTGCAGTACCGGTGACGGTGCGTGGTGGTGGTTTAACCACTGAAGGTGAGTCGGTGGCTTTTGGTGGTCTGTTGTTGGATATGACTGGCATGTCCCATGTCTTGTCTATTGATAAAGAGGCTCTGACCGTACGTACGCAAGCTGGCATTTTCTGGCATCTTTTGGCCGAAGTGTTGCGTCGTGATGAGCTGGATTATCTCTCTGCTCCACTCAATCTCACATCCTCAGTCGGTGGCACACTCGGTGTTGGTGGCATTGATGTGAACTCTTCCAAACATGGTTGCAGTGCAGATCAGGCACTCTCTCTGCAGGTGGTGACACCGACCGGAGAGATTGTTGAGTGCTCAGATGAAGAGAGCGCCGAACTGTTTGAGCGGATCATTCTCGGTTATGGGCAATTTGGTATTGTCACCGAAGTAACGTTGCGCATTCGACCTTATACCCCTCTACGCATGCACTATTATTATTACTCATCATTGAGCGACTGTGTTGAAGACCTGATGATGCTGGATGCAACAGGGACTTGTGATTACACCGGTATCTTAACCATGATGGATTCGGCCATTACACTGCTTGTGGCATTCGATTCAGCCGAGCGGGAATCCGAGTTTATGGAAACCGTGAAATCACGATTGCGTGGTTATGGTGAGCTGATGTTCGGCCTGCGTCTGGCGGCTTCATTTTCGTGGCGACCCTGGAAATGGAAAGAGGTACTGTTTTTATTGCGGCGCAAGCGTGAACTCTTTCCCGATCTGCAACCGGGTCACCATATGTCTGATGGCCAGATGTATGATCGAACAGTGGTTTTCTCGCGTGCGGTTTGGAAACACTGGGGAGATCGTCATATGGTGATTCCCGATCTGGCTACCAATAGAGATAAGTTTGTCGAAGCTGTTGAGCGAGGCAATGCCGTTTGCCGTAAATATTTTCCTTATTACACACTCTATTGCGTGGGTATCCGCCTGCGTGATGATCATCAACCCCATTATGAGCTATCGAGTATTCCACCCGATGCTACAGAGTTTGCTTATGGCTGTGAGTTTGAACCGATGTATGAGGGGCAGGTTTATAGCCGCGATACCCTGCAGTCCTTTAAGAACGATATTTATGATGTCGGTGTTGATCTTGAAACCAGTTATTACCGCTTTGGTGGCATGATGAAGGGTTATATTCGCAGAGCGCTTGGTGATGCGGTAGTTGAGAAACATTTGAAACTTAAACAGCAGGCCGATCCGGCCATGATTTTGAATCGGGATGTAATCTTTTGAGTCCATCTTATTCTGATTGTCATGGTTGTTCATTGTGCTTGTTATCCTGCCCGATGTGGATGCAGCGGCGTGATGTGGCATACAGTCCGCAGGGCATTGCCAAAGCACTGCAACATGGTGCACAAACAGCAGATTTAGAAGATGTTGCATCTGCCTGCATAGAGTGTGGTGCCTGTGATCGCCTCTGCCCTGAACAGATTGATCTGAGCGGCATGATTTCATCGTTGAGTGGTGGGGCTATTTCTGCTCCTGATCATGACTTTTTTGAGATGAGCTGTGATTCCAATCTTCAGCAGTATTTAGGTGCAGATGACCTTTATGTCATCGATGCGCGACCATTCCATGCGAACTATGCAGAGCGGCTAGCTCATTATGATGCACTGAAGAAAGCCACGGGTTGTCAGATGAATTTGGACCTGAATCGTATGGCAATCGTTACCGGCATAAGCAGCAGGGCAGCTTCCAAAGGACAGTTTGATGTTAGAAAACAGATCGAATGGCTGATTCAAGGGCGTAGGTTTGATCGCATTGTGGTTGAAAATCCGGCAGATAAAGAGATGCTGGCGCAGGTGACCGGCAAACCGGTCATAAGTGTAGCTGATGTAATAAGGAGTAGTGAAAAGCATGCGTAGTGTTGATGTGATCATTGTGGGAGCCAGCCTGGCGGCGGCAGCGGCTGCTAAACGATTAGTGGATGCTGGTCTTGAAACAGTGATTCTGGAAAAACAGGTACTGCCACGCCATAAAATTTGCAGCGGTATTCTATCCCCGCGTGGTCACCGTTTTTTGCTTGAAAATTTCGGCCCCTTGCCGCGTGAAATACTGCATGAACCGACCTCTTGCCGTGGTGTCACCTTTCACTTCCCGAGCAGGGTTGAGATGCCTATGGATTTCTTTGGTGGGCCTACACCACATCTACACCGTAAGTTTTCAGATCACTGGGCGATTGAGCAGAGTGGTGCAGAGGTTCAGGACGACACCTCTTTCCTATCACAGGAACAGACCGATGAGCATGTGATTGTGAAAGCCCGCAAGCGTGGTGGCGAAGCCTTTGAAATTAAAACGCGTTATCTCATTGGTGCCGATGGTCCTGTGTCACCGGTGCTGCGTTCGTTGTATCCAAAATATCACAAAGAGATTCCGATGTTTTTTGTGGGTCAGAAATTTCATGAAATTATTGACTGCCCACTGGATGAAGGTTATTTCCATTTCTGGTTTCATCCTGATCTGGGCCACTACACCTGGAGTCATGCCAGAGATGGGCGTCAGATCGTTGGTGTGGGTTATAAAATCGGTGACAAATTCCATGATCGACACGCTTATGTGGCCAAATACTTTGAAGAGAAACATGGTGTTCAGCTGAAACCTGCTGATGATGATCATGAAGGCTGTTCGGAAAACTTTGGCCCATCCTTAATCAATCGTTATGTGTTTGGGAAAGGACGTGTGTTGATCACAGGTCAGGCGACTGGGTTTCTCAATATGATTGGTGAAGGCATGAGTTGCGCGCTGCATTCCGGGGCTATCGCTGGTGAATCTGTGGTGGATGCGATGCTCAGAGATCGCCCCGTGCAGGAGATCTATCGTCAGAATATCGCATCAGAAGTGCGCCGTACCACCGATCAGTGGAATCCATTGAAAGTTGCATTTTCTAAGCCGCACGAAGCCGACTTTCCTAAAGCGTTGATGGCACTGCCGATGGCTGATCGTATCAAGGTGGCAAAGGATATCTGGTCGTTCCTCAAGCTCTACAAAGAATTTAAATGGGGCCGCCAAATTATGGCCGTCAGTATGCAGCGCTTGATTCGCGGTGATTATTCGCAAAAAAACTGGTTATAAACCGTGATTGAAGTACTGCTTTTATCTGTTGCACTGGCCATGGATGCCTTTGCGGTGTCGATTGGTCTGGGCTCCAAGAGTGATAAAAAGAAACTAACCGCGCTGGCACTGACGGCAGGCATCTGGTTTGGCCTGTTTCAGGGGCTGATGCCCTTGATCGGTTATATGGCCGGGCACGGTCTGTTGGGCTGGGTTGAGGATTATGCTGCCTGGATCGCGTTTGGCCTGCTGGCCCTGATTGGTGGTAAAATGATCTGGGAATCCTTTGGTGAAGGTGTTGAAGAAGAGATCACGCGCATCACCCACAAAGTGATGCTGATGCTGGCCATCGCAACCAGCATAGATGCGATGGCCGCCGGATTCTCCTTAACGTTACTGGCAGTTAATCCTTTCCTCGCCTGCTTCCTGATTGGCATCATCACATTCATATTTAGTATTCTGGGTGTGTTCGTAGGTTTTCGCAGCGGGACGTGGCTGGAAAGCAAAGCCGAACTGTTTGGCGGCATCGTGCTGATCCTGATCGGTTTCAAAATTCTACTGTTTTGACCGGATTACCACTTTTCTGCTTAACCTTCCCCTTACGTATCAGTAGCGTTTTGGCATCAATGAATTTTGGAGAAACAGATGAATAAACCTGTAGTAGTGATTGGCATCGGAGAGATTGGTTCGGTATTTGCGCGTGGGTTTATGCGCTTGGCTTATCCTATTGTGCCGGTAACACGTGATATGGATATGTCGGTGGTAGCTGCTGATGTGGATGAACCTGAAATGGTTGTGGTGGCAGTGGCTGAAAAGGATTTGCAGGCGACATTGGCTCAGATTCCCGATGCATGGTGTGATCGTTTGGTCTTATTGCAGAATGAACTGCTGCCGCGTGACTGGGCAGAGCATGGTTTTGTTAATCCGACAGTTATCTCGGTTTGGTTTGAGAAGAAGAAGGGAATGGATTCGAAGGTGGTGATTGCGTCGCCTGCTTTTGGGCCAGCATCGCAGTTATTGAAAGATGCGCTTGCTACATTGGATATTCCAGTTGCGATTGTGGAAGATGACGTTGCATTGTCATTCGAACTGGTGCTGAAGAACCTCTATATCTTAACCACCAATATTGCAGGCCTTGAAGCAGGAGGAAATGTGCGTGATTTGTGGTTGGAGAATCATGAGTTGGCGTGTGAAGTTGCAGGTGATGTGTTGGACATTCAGGAGCATTTGACTGGTGAAGAACTGGATCGCACTGCCTTGATCGAAGGTATGTTGAAGGCCTTTGATGGTGATCCTGAACACGGCTGCATGGGGCGTTCAGCTCCGGCTAGATTAGAGCGTGCTCTGGGCCTTGCCGATGACGCTGGATTGGAAGTGCCTACCCTGCGCAGGATCGCAGCTGCACAAAGTTGATTTGCAGCCTTTCTCGGTAGTGTCTTTGTGATTCGGGGCATCCATACCCCTCACCCTTCGGGCGTGCCTGTGCGGCACGTCCAATTCAGCTATCCTGCTGATTTGTCAAAAATATCGGCGT
>JAJFLF010000195.1 GCA_021772845.1 Mariprofundus sp. | reverse complement strand
CGTTCATGGAGAAATTATGCAGATCAGTAACCATAAAGTCGTTTCATTTCACTATACCTTAACCAATGGTAGCGGAGGAGTGATCGACGCTTCCGAAGGCAGAGATCCACTGGTATATCTGCATGGAGAAGAAAATATCATTCCGGGCCTTGAACTTGCATTGGAAGGCAAGTCTGTGAATGATAAGTTGAAGGTGTCACTTCATCCCGCTGATGCTTATGGCGAATTCGATCCGGCAATGGTTGAAATTGTATCAAGCGATATGTTTGATGGTGTTGATAATGTCGAGATTGGCATGGAGTTTGAGGCTGCGCTTCCGGATGGCGAAGGTGTCCAGATGGTGCGCATTACTGACATTGATGGTGATAATGTTACCGTGGATGGCAATCATCCATTGGCCGGTCAGCAGCTGAATTTTGATGTTGCGATTGTGGATGTCCGGGAAGCAACGTCAGAAGAGTTGGAGCATGGCCATGTGCATGGTGAAGATGAGTGCTGCGGAGAGGGTGGTTGCGGGTCTGATAATTGCAGTAGCTAATTTAACGTGATCAGGATTAAAAAGGGCTGCCCATCGGGTGGCCTTTTTTTATTGTATAGATAACAAGCACCATGACAGTGTGCCCTAAGCGTTGACGGTAGCATAACTTGCGCTTTGTTGAATAAACGCCAGTGTGCGCCGCCTCCAGATGAAGGGATCATCCTTTTATCTTCTTACCGGCCAATCACTGATGACCGGCGATTCAGGAAAATAATTCAGCATCCAGCACATTCAGTGAATGATGATTTATGTAGCCATAGGGCTTCATGTCGGATGCGATGGACATAATAAAAATATGAAATTTGAACAACTAGGTTTATCGGCCGAATTACTTCGTGCCGTGAACGATCAAGGTTATACGGACACAACTCCGGTACAGGAAAAATCTATTCCGGTGATTCTTGAAGGTCACGATGTATTGGCTGGTGCTCAGACGGGCACAGGAAAAACAGCTGGTTTTACCTTGCCTATGCTGCATTTGATGCAGAAGACACACCCGGAACGCAAAAATCACAACCGGCATGTACGAGCGCTGGTATTGACCCCTACACGTGAATTGGCTGCTCAGGTGGCTGAAAGTGTATCTACCTATGGTAGGTATTTGCCACTGCGCTCAACAGTTGTGTTCGGTGGAGTGGGTATTAATCCACAGATTCAGAAGCTCAATCGCGGTGTAGATGTGTTGGTGGCCACCCCAGGTCGTCTGTTAGATCTTGCCAATCAGCGCAAAGTGGATCTCTCCAAGGTTGAATTCTTTGTATTGGATGAAGCGGACCGCATGCTCGATATGGGTTTTATTCACGATATTCGTCGTGTGTTGAAACTACTGCCTCAAAAACGTCAGAATCTGCTTTTCTCAGCAACATTCTCAAAAGAGATTAAACAACTGGCTAGCGGTTTCTTGAGATCACCGGTCTTTATTGAAGTCGCGCGAAATGAAACCACCCATCAGGTCACGCAAGTGATTCATCCGGTTGGGAAACTGAAAAAGCGTGCGCTGTTATCAAAGCTTATTTCTGAGGGTGAATGGAAACAAGTATTGGTCTTTACCAAAACCAAACATGGTGCCAATCGACTCACCAAGCAGCTAGAAGAAGATGGCATTCAAGCCGCAGCCATCCATGGTAATAAAAGCCAGACAGCACGTACCAAAGCTTTAGCAGCATTTAAAGATGGAAAGATCCGTGTTCTGGTGGCAACCGATATTGCCGCTCGTGGCCTGGATATCGATCAACTGCCACATGTGGTGAACTATGAATTGCCGAATGTGCCAGAAGATTATGTACATCGCATTGGCCGTACTGGTCGTGCTGGTAACTTTGGTGAAGCGCTATCACTGGTTTGTGGCGAAGAGAAAAAACTATTGGCTGATATTGAACGTTTGATTAAAACCAGTATCCCGAAAGTAATGGTGGAAGGTTTTGAACCTTCGTTTGCCGATGAATCAGCAAAACCGGAAGCACAAAAAAGAAAACCTGATCATCGTCGTCATGATCCTAAGTCTCCACGCCGTCCGAATAGTCGTAATCGTCGCCCCGGCCGCCGTACAGGCTCAGCAAGCAAGGATTGATGAATACGCAGCCTGTTATTGGTATCTGCCATGGTCCCCGTTGTGGGGATTATGGTGGCAGGGCTTTGGCCAAAGGCTTAATGGAGAGGTCGATTGATTTTGATCTCCTGCCATGCCAGAGCCTGTGTCCGCATGCACCGATTGCACGGCTTGATGGTGATGTGTTGCACCATACAAATTTAGAACAGGTGCTGGATTCACTATAAGGGCCTCGGAAAAATAAATCATCCAATTTTGCTGGTTTATAAGCCCGCCTTCTGCGTTGAAGAATCAGCCACATATCCCTTGCTATGCGCCAGATCCTTCGCCTTGAATCCGAACTTATATCCTACGCATAACCAGGGTACTTTATTCTTTCCGTGGCCCTAAGCTTTTTTTATCTCACAATCTGATTATGCTCAAGCCCATCAATGATCATAATGGAGATAGCATAAACTTATGACACCTACCGCCATTCGTAACTTTAATGCAGATGCCCGTTTAGAGATCGACTGGGATGATGACTCCAGTAGCAGCTACTCCCATGAAATATTGCGCGTGAAATGCCCATGTGCTGATTGCCGGGGCCATACGCCAGAGCAGGCCAAAATCATCACCGGCAAAGAAGATGTGTCTGTGACGCATCTTGAATTGGTTGGTAACTATGCGCTCCGCATCGAATTTGATGATGGACATAATACAGGCCTCTATACCTTTACTCAGCTCTATAATGAGATCTTGTGAGTCATAAAAAAAGCATTCAACGCCTGTTAATTTTAGGTTGTGGTTATGTCGGTGAAAAACTGGCTACGGCATGTTTGGCAGAAGAAGGTATGAACGTGTTTGCTACGACGCGAGATCAAGAGCGCGCATCAGCATTACAAAAAATCGGTATTCAAACGTATATTGTATCTTCTCCGGCTGAACTACCTAAAGAACTATTGGCATCTGTTGATGCAGTCATTGATTCCATTCCACTTAGTCGTGATGAACAGGGTATGTATGCATCTCAGTTGCAATGGTTGCCCGATATTGTCGATAAATGCTCAAAGCTGAGTTGGGCTGCATATCTTTCCACGACGGGGGTTTACGGCGATGCAGAGGGTGCATGGGTCGATGAATCATGGTCATGTAAACCAACAAGTGCGCGTGGTAGTGAACGGCTGCTTGCTGAAAAAGCATG
>JAJFLF010000194.1 GCA_021772845.1 Mariprofundus sp. | reverse complement strand
GTAGAGAGTATGTTGCAGGCAGGAGCCAAGAAAGCAGGTTTGCCGGTAAGGGATATGTTGATACGTGGTATGCTCTCAGGTGCATTTCTGGGTTATGCCACAACCATGGCAGCTACTGCCGCGACACAGACCGGGCTGGATATCGTGGGCGCTGTGCTTTTTCCTGTTGGTTTTGTGATTATCATTCTGCTGGGCCTGGAGTTGGCGACAAGTAACTTTGCCCTGTTGCCGATTGCAGTTAAAGATGGCCGGACCTCTGTTGCCCGGTTGGCATATAACTGGACATGGGTACTTATTGGCAACCTGATTGGTAGTCTGTTCTATGCTGTGCTCTATTACATTGTTATTACCAAAATGGGCCATATTGATCCCGCAACGATTGCGGCAGCGCAAAAGATTATCGCCATTGCTGAACACAAAACGATTGCATACGCTCCTTATGGTTTTGATGGCACGATTTCCGCATTTACCAGCGGCATACTCTGTAACTGGATGGTGACGCTGGGTACCGTAATGGCCTTAACTGCGACAACAACCACTGGAAAAATTGCAGCCATGTGGCTACCGATTATGGCGTTCTTTTCTCTTGGTTTTGAGCATGCCATCGTCAATATGTTTGTGATTCCTGCCGGCATGATGCTGGGTGCAGATATCACGATGAGTGATTGGTGGTTGCTAAATGAACTCCCAGTTCTATTGGGTAATATTCTTGGTGGCATGATACTTACAGGTTTTGCTCTCTATTTAACCGCAAGAAAAAAACCAGCTGAGGATGTTATTCTACCATCTAGCTGAAGATCTTCGGGCTAGGTTTTACGCTGCAATATTGTAGCGCGTTTCGGGTAATGGTGAATGATTGAGATGGAATTCAATGAGACATTGAATTCACATATCATATTTTTCAATACCGGGCATTCAATACTGTGATGATTCATGCTAATTTCTGGGATGTGATCAAATGATAGACACGGAGGGGTGGCTTAATCATGGATGGGAATAGTGGCTCTCAATCAAAGGCTGTAAGCCTTCGCCAAAGGTTTGATGCTTATCTTAACGATGAAAATTCAAATATTGCAAAATATGTGAACCTGATTCTGATAACATTTATTATTGTTTCAGTGATCTGTTCCATGATGATCACAGTGAAAACGCTTTCGGATGAGCTTCGTTATTACATAAAATTTGTCGAATATGTCTTTGCATCCATATTTTTGGTTGAGTATCTGGTACGCATATATTCCGCTCCCAACCGCTTAAAATATATGCTCAGTTTTTATGGACTGATCGATGTAGCAGCCATACTTCCCATGTTCCTATTCGGCTCCAATGAAACATTTGCACTACGACTGGTCAGAACAATCTCCCTGTTTCGTATGCTCAAACTGCTTCGCTACACCCGGGACGTACAGATACTTCTGAATTCCCTGAGCAAAAGCCTGATGATTCTTGTCATGTTGATAACCGGCATTATTTTACTCACGTTGATCGGTGGTAATGTCATTTATCTGGTTGAACCGCAGAACTTTAATTCTGCATTCGATGGTGTCTGGTGGTCTCTGGTGACCATGTCCACGGTGGGTTATGGCGATTACGTGACACACACACTGGCTGGTCGGATTGTTGCCGGTGCGGCAATGATTGTTGGCATTGTACTGTTTGCCATTGTAACCGGTCTTATTTCATCGCGTATTCTTGAAGCGACCCGAATTTATGAGCGTGTGCATTGCCGTGGCTGTCACGCTTCAATCGAGCCGGAAAGTAATTATTGCTCGACGTGCGGTATTGATAAACCAGACCAAATCGAGATTCCATCTGACTCCTGATTTTGTGTTATTTTCTAGGCACAGTCACGATGAATGATTGTAGTCCAGAGGGATAGATTCTGAAGGTTCAACGGGAAGCTTTGGATGTTTCATATCATGAAATAATCGTGTGAGAAGGTCAGCTTAACCCCTGTTTTGCCAATAGCGTAATTTCACAGCAGTCTAATAAATAATAAAAATCCTGCTGTGAAACTACAGCTTCAGTTAACGGAATCTCAGCTCCAACATGCGACCACCGGTAATATCGGCAATTTTTTTGTATGCCACTTTTGTACTGGAATCACTGCTACCCAGCGGCAATGTAAATACCGGTGCTGGAATAGCGTGATGATGTACAGTATCGGTAGGCGGTTCATCACCAATCAACAGATAGGCTCCGGGCGCAGGAGATGTTTGTGCCACCGCATCAAAAGCGTGACCAATGGATTCATCATTGCCCACAAAAGGAGCTTCCCGCATCAACTGATCAAACATCGCACCCATAGTGCCTGTAGCAGTATTGGTTCTCTTATCGGCATACCAACTCACGGCACTGAGTTTCTTGCCAGATCGGATAGCAATCACGCGCAGTACAGGAATCAGGAATGAAGTAGCACCATGCATGGAGCCTGTCGCATCAATCATCAGGTGTAGATCTTTACCCGGCAGAGCACGTAAACCCTCTACCATCAATTCAAAGTCTTTTCGACCCTGACCAACTCCAAAACCAGCGGACGCCAACACCTTATCCATTTGCGCTTCGCTATCGGAACCAACCAGCGTGTTCATCTCCTGCATCAGTTCAACATTGCGGGCATTGGATTTCGCCAGTGCATCTTCAAGCGAAGCGATCGCAGCTTTGTCCATCTCAGAATCGCCAGCGCCCTGCATTTTCGAGACCATCAAAATCATGGCCAGGATGAAAATAAACGCAGCCAGCATTAGCAAGGCCATGTCTGAGAAGACTTCATAAATGGAGCCGGTCTCCCGGTTATTACGCGATCGCATGATCAGGCCTCAGTTTTGTTTTCGGTTAGTTCTTGTTTAATTTGAGGCTGAAATCCCATAGCCATCAACAAGCGTTGTTTAAAACCAGCCAGCTGTTTCTGTAGACTCAGTTCATAACGCAATACTTTGGAATAGTGGCGATGTACGGCAATGGCTTTGAATACCTCATCATCCTCATCACTTAAGCGCGTTGCATCTTTAAGTTCACGCATCTCTTCAGCAAATTCAGCCATGGCGTGTTTGCTCGACTGCATGGATTGACCCAATGAGACCATGCGCTGCTCCATGCCAGCTAAAGAATCATCCAGAGCCAGGAAGTCACGCTGGACGGTGGATGTTAACTCGACCGATGCATAGACCATGCAGCTGCGCACCAGCATGTCTTGCAGGGCCTCAATGGAGTTATCAGAGATATAGGCAAACACCCGCAGCAGTACACCACCCATAATCGCTCCCAGTAGCGTGGTATAAAACGCCAGTCCCATACCCGACAAGGCTTCACTTAGGCTTAGTAATATAGTCTCGTTATCTGAACCAACATTGTTCAATGCACCATTAAGTCCGGTTAAGGTGATGGTTAGTCCCATTACCGTTCCGATCAGACCCACCGTGATCAACAGGCTACCTAACAGGCCAACAACACGGCTGGCACGAATATGCGAAGAAAATTCTACCGTACTCAGATCTGACAATACGACCTGACCACCGCTTTGACTAATATG